>DATERH010000131.1:0-8926 GCA_035271785.1 Buttiauxella sp. | reverse complement strand
GCACTTCTTCAGACGTTTCAGTGTTACGTGACATAATCCCGCCTACACCCCAAAGCTTTCACCACAACCGCATTCGTGTTGTGCTTTCGGGTTGTTGAATTTGAAAATTTCGTTTAATCCTTCACGCACATAATCGACTTCAGTCCCGTCGATAAATGGCATCGCAGATAGCGGTACCCACAGCTTCGCGCCGTCGGTTTCAAAAAGGAGATCGTCAGGTTTCGGCTCTTTTACGGTATCGAGCACATAGCCAAATCCCGCACAACCTGTCTGTTTAATCCCCAGACGGACGCCGAGAAAGTCTGGCTGCTGGCTTGCCAGTTTGCGAATATGTGAGCACGCTTCAGGGGTTAACGTCAGCCCCTTCCAGGCAAATTCACTGGGATCGAAGCTACCGGTTTGCACATCCATAGTTCACCTCTTTATGTTTTGACGCCCAATGGCCTACACCCTATGTTAATGATAACTATTATCAATACAACATCCTGATAACAAGGGTATTCAGAAATTGCTTCATTTTTAGGCGTCTTTACTAAGGATAGACCCTACTGAAACTCTTGCAGTTGGTGAGAGAATCTATTTAACACAATGAAACAAATGGAATTTATATGAATAAAAAAAGCGCAGAAAATAGAAAGTAAAAGATGTATAGAAAATACCGATTATTACGAAAGGCAGATTACGGGGGAAACAGAAATGCAGGCATGGAAGCCTGCATTGCGGAAAAAAGTTGCGAATAATCAGGAAGCGTTAAGTAGCGTTTTGTTAGCTTCAAGCGCATCAACAGCACATTGCTGATCCAAATGGCCACCCGGTGCGCCACCAATACCAATGGCCCCGATGGTCTGGTTATCGACTTTCACTGGAACTCCACCGCCCAACAGCAGGAAACCAGGGATATCACGCATATTCTGCGCCCCCGCGTTATCTTGCGCACTCTTCATTACATCGCCAGTGGTGTTTTTCGTTGTCAGCGCGGTATACGCCTTCATGCGGCTAGCTTCGACGGTGTGCGGGCCTGCGTTATCCATACGTTTAACAATTTTCACCACGCCCGCGCGGTCAACAACCGTTACTGCCACGTTGTAGTTTTTAGCGCTACAGGCCTGGATTGCACTCTGTGCGAGCTTATCGGCAAACTCGAGTGAGAGGTTCTTTTCGGTCAGAACATTGCTGGCAAATGCTGGCATTGCAGCAGCGCTACTGAACAGTGCAGCGGCGAACAGGATGGATTTTTTCATGGTTTCTTCCCTCAACTCGGTGTGATTAATTTACCAGAGTTAAGGTAACCAACCGTGCGATGCGAAACCATTCGGGTGAATACCAGGCAAACCAGGTAATTTTACGTAGTTCCTTTTAAGCCACCGTATATTTTAATCAGCTTCGCCAGTGAGTTGATTTCTAGCCGGGCAAACAAACTAGCGCGATGCGCTTCCACGGTCCGTGGAGACAACGAAAGATCGCGAGCCATCTCTTTGTTCGATTTCCCCTGCATGATAAGCGCCATCACTTCATGCTCACGGGCAGAAAGCGTTGCCAGTTTTGCCTGTAAATCGGCCTGGCTTTCACGCTGTTGCTGGATCAGCTTTTGCTGCTCAAACGCTGCTCCCACCGTTTCAATGAGTAAATCCGCATCAACAGGTTTGGTGAGAAATTCAAAAGCGCCGTTTTTAAATGCGCGGCGGCAAAGCTCGATACTGCCATGGCCGGTCATCATGATCACCGGCAACGTGCTGCCCATTTTTTCCCAGCTTTCAAGCAACGTGATGCCTGTTTTGCCAGGCATACGGATATCCAGCAGCAAACAGCCGTTCAGGTTCTGCAGCTCCGGTTGAGATTCCAGGAAACTTTGCACACTTTCATAGGACTGCGTTTCCCAGCCCATGGTTGCCAACAGAGCGCCTAATGAAATGCGGATTGCTTCGTCGTCATCAATCAAATAGATACGTTGCGCCATTACGCCTCCTGTTGTGTAAGAGGGAAAACCAGGGTGAAACACGCCCCGCCAGCGGCGCTGTTTTCCGCCTGAATGCTGCCATTTAAGCGCTGCACCAGCGTTTCCGTTAGCGCCATTCCTAACCCAAGCCCGTCTTTGCGGGTGGTAAAGAACGGCATAAATACTTGCTGTAACGCATGTTCGGATAGACCTGGCCCGCCATCAGTAACGGTCAGCACAATGCTGTCCGGCGTCTGGCGTGCGTTAATAGCGACCCAGGGTTTTTCTGTGTGCTGCTGCGCCTGAATCGCGTTATTGAGCAAGTTATGGAATATCTGCTCGATACCCAATGGCGAGGCGGTAAGCGGCGGCAATGACTCAGGAATCTGATTAATAACATTCACTGCGCCACGCTCAATTTCATGACCGAGCAGCATCACCACGCGTTCCCAAACCTGGCGTAAATTGACCGGCTGTAGCGCCTGTTCATCACTGTGCAATTTTTCACGAAACGCCAGCAGCAATGCGCTAATACGCTTAGTTTGCATGACAGCAGCATCGAGCAGCGGTTGAGCTTTTTGTGCTTGTTCTTGTTTAATCAAGCGCTGCGCCGTTTGCGAATAGCTCAAAATTGCCGTGAGCGGCTGATTCAGTTCGTGAACCATTCCCGCGGCAATTTCCCCCATCGCGTTCAACCTGGCCAACTCCGAATAATGGGCGCGTAAATCAGCAATATTGCGCTGGCGTTTGGTCACCTGATACTGATGATAAAAGTAAATAACCCCCGCCCAGAAAACGCCCACCAGCAGCAGAATTAACCAAGGCAAACTGCGCCAGTCCGGGTTGTTGGTCACCATCAGACTGAGCGGCTGCGAAGGGCTGGCGATCTGTTTTTCCCAGCGCCACCCGTCATCTTTCCCTTTTGCACCTTGAGTAAGAAGCGGCGTTCCTTGCCAGCTCAGGCTGAAATGGCGAAATTTTTGCGTATGCACAAAATCAGCCAGCAGCGTGGGCAAATCAATCAGCAGAGAACCCTGCGGCGAATTAATCCAGTACGTCCCGGCTCGCGCAGGATTGATATCCGGGCGCGGAGGCTCATGGGGCCTGGTTTGCCAGCGCAGAATATAAGGGAATTTTTGCTGTACGACTGCAGGGTCGCTGCTGTTAGAAAGCAGCGCGAGAATCACATCATTTTGCGAAAGCTTAACCGTGATGTCGCGATATAAAATACGGAACTCGGCGCTTTGTTCCTCATATTGCTGATGCAGGGCATAAACAACCACGCCGCCGCCCGACAGCGCGGTGAGAATCAGCCAGATGAATGCTCTAAGCATCGCGTTCCTTAACTGGTGAAGAGTTGAACGGGAATCAAATCCAGCCTTTCTTGCTGAATGTCACTTTCGTCGCGTCGTTTAAATCGTAGTTGCGAAGCTCAGAATGTTTAACCCAGGCGACTTCCTGAAACTCTTCGTTAAAGGAAACCTGGCGGTTAGCGCTCACGCAGTCAAACAGCAGGTAAATCATATAGATCTCTTCTTTGCTACCGTCAGTGTAAGTTTTGACGCGCACGTCGTCGGCAAAGGTCCAGGGTTTGATGCGGGTAATTTGCAGTTCCGTTCCTAACTCTTCGCCAATTTCGCGTAGCAGAGCTTCTTCCATTTGTTCACCCGGCTCCATTCCACCGCCGGATAATGCCCATTGCCCTGGAAAAACACCGCGATCGTTCGCCATCTTACACAGTAATACTTCGCCATTATTTTCGATGATGGGACAAACGATAATTCTCTGACGCATACGACCTCCTGATGTCTTTAATTTTGCAAACGTTAGCAGAAATACGTCGATGAGTCTCATCCGGAGTCACGCTTAAGAGGCTGATAATTAATTATTTGCGAGGCGCTTTCCGCAATTCAATCATGAATTTGTTTTTGCCCTCGCAATGTAATTAAAGTCACGGATTCTTACCTGTGCAACCAGGAACGAAGGTCACTGCTTTCGTACCAAGTACGAAATCGAACCTTGACACTCGCACCGAGTACGATTAAAAATACGCCACAAGGAATAGCCAAATGATGGAACATTTTGAGTTTATAGAGACACCGACGTTTTTCAGGCAGCGTGAGAACCTGTTGGATGATGAGACTTTCCAGCAGCTTCAGGTGTATCTCCTGAAACAGCATGTTGACGGCGACACCATAAGAAATACCGGGGGCTGTAAGAAACTGCGCTGGAATCGGCCAGGTGCGGGTAAACGAGGCGGTGTCAGAGTTATCTATTACGCGGTGACTGAAAAGGGAAAACTCTATCTGTTGACGATTTACGCGAAGAACGTCAAAGAAGATATGACAGAAGCTGAGAAAACGGTGCTTAAGCGGTTGGCCAATCAACTCGACCACGCGCTGTCTGGCTTTAACAAAGAAAATTTAAGGATGACATTATGGATAAGCAACTTTTCAACGATCTTGTGCAAAGCATGGAAGAGATGGTGGCGATTGAAAAAAGTGAAATGCAGCCCGCGCGCGTCCATCGCTACCCTCTTCCAGACGTTAAAGCCCTTCGTGAAAACGCCGGGCTAAAGCAGGAAGAATTTGCTCAGGCGGTGGGCGTTAGCCCCTCTCTGGTACAAAGCTGGGAGCAAAAGCGCCGCATCCCGTCCGGGTCATCGCTAAAAATCTTGCTGATGCTCGAACACAATCCGGCGCTGATTAATGTGCTGCTGGCGCTGTAATTCATTACCGTGCTCAATTTAATTATTCATTTGTCAGGCGGATAAACGTAAAGCGCCCTATACGTCAACTACTGACGAGCTGTGGTATAGTCACCACATCTCATTGTGATAGCGAGAAAGCACATGCCGCAGAAGTTGCTAAACCCAGCAGATGTCCAAAAAACATTCGCCATGTTAACGGTTGATGAAAAAAACCGCGAACTGCTGGCATGCCTCCATCCTCGGAATGTGCTTCAAGAAATTGATTTCCTGTTTCTTCCTCCGGGCTATGAACTAATTCGTGTTGATGATCGTCTGGATGGTATTCCGTACCAACACTTCGAATTAGCCTTGATTAACACGTTTACAAATGAAGTGGTTTACTACAATCGCGTAATTATTACTGGAGATGTATTCCTGAATTGTAAGCCAGTAACGCAGATCCTGATTTGGCGATCGTCAAAACCAACCCACAGAACTGTTCTGCGTGACTTACCTGGGAAAATTTTCTCAGATTATCTGCTCAAGAAGTTTAGCGTCGTCGTTACTGACCGCCATCAGACACATGACGGTATGAACATTTGGATGACCCGCCTGTATGAAGCCCTGGAAGCACGCTGCCATCTTTACGCATATGACATGATCACTTGTGAATTGAGAACGGTTCGTAACGAAACCGATCTCGGTGCGCAGGTCGATTGGTTGTGGGGCAACGAGGATAATCATCAGAACCGGCTGGCAATAATCAGTGCTAACCCGCTTCCGCCGACGAATAGCTGCCATTCATATTTAAGGGGCAATTAAGCCCCTTTTTTCTTCACTCGCTTAAACTACCGCCGTCGTTAGCCGGGAAGTGCAACACAGCCGCCCCTGCTCATCGCTGATTTCGATTTGCCAGACCTGGTGCCTGCGCCCAACGTGAACCGCTGTGCACACACCGCGCACAATGCCCTCACGCGCAGAGCGTAAATGGTTAGCGTTAACTTCCAGACCGACAATTTTCTGCTCGCCTTCGGTACACAAATACCCGGCGACAGATCCAAGCGTTTCCGCCAGAACCACCGATGCGCCGCCGTGCAGCAGGCCAAACGGTTGGCGGGTGCGGTTATCGACGGGCATGGTGGCTTCTAGATCGTTATCGCCAATGCGGGTAAACACGATCCCCACATGCTCCACCATATTGCCAGCGCTCATTTTATTGAGCGCTTCCAGGTTTACTTCGCGTCGCCAGATCATCCCATAATCTCCAGTAATGCCTGCAGAGGATGGCGCACGCCGTTGCCTTCCACGCGTTTTACCTGGCTGCGGCACGAATAGCCGGTTGCCAGGCAGCGTTGGCGAGGCAGGCGTTGCATTGCCTGGTGCCATGAAAGTTCGTAAATCCCCAGTGAGTTCGCGTGGTTTTTCACTTCATGACCGTAGGTTCCCGCCATGCCGCAACAACCGACACTGACGTTCTCAAGCTTCGCGCCAAAGCTGGCAAATATTGCCGCCCATTGGTTTGGTGCGGTTGGCAGAGCGGTCACTTCGGTGCAGTGACCGAACAGATACCACGCTTCGCCGCCCACCGCAGCGGTTTCACGATTGGCAAGCACGCCGGGTAACCACTCATGCACCAGTTGAACGTGGAAATCCCCGCGAGCTTCACCCAGGGTTTGCTTATATTCGTCGCGATAACAAAGCACCAGCGCGGGGTCGACACCAACCATCGGCATACCTAATTTCGCAATACGATTGAGGAAGTCAGAGGTTTTACGTGCAGTACGGGCAAATTTTTGCAGGAACCCTTTAATGTGCTGTGCTTTACCATTGGGTGAGAATGGCAGAACGACTGGGCTGTAACCTAATTTACTCACCAGACGTACAAAATCTGCCACCACTTGCGCATCGTAATAACTGGTGAACGGATCTTGAACCACCAGCACGGTCTTAGCTCGCTGTTCTGCGCTGAAGTTTTCGAGTTGCTCAAGCGTGGTATTCGCGCAAGCATGCCCGACTAATTCCTGCTGGAGCGTCGGCGTGGAGAGCAGCGGTAAATCAATCATGCCGATGTGTTTCGCAGACAGATTGCGCACCCATGGCTGGCTCATAAAGAAGTTAAACGTCTTCGGCGCGCGCGCCATGAGCGGTGCGTAGCTTTCTACAGTTGCCACCAGATGGTCACGCATCGGGCGCAGGTAGCGCGTGTGATAAAGCTGTAAGAAGCGCGAGCGGAATTCCGGTACGTCGATTTTGATTGGGCACTGCGTGGAACACGCTTTACATGCCAGGCAGCCTGACATCGCCTCTTTCACTTCGTGGGAAAAATCGTACTCACCTTTACGAGCGTGCCAGGAATTACGCGTGCGCTCGATAAGCGTGCGCAGGCTAGCGCGTTTTTCCGGAATTTGCTTTTCCAGTGCATCGGGATCGACACCGCGATCGGCCAACAAACGTAGCCATTCACGGGTTAACGTGGCGCGGCCTTTCGGTGAATGAATGCGGTTGCTGGTGATTTTCATCGACGGACACATTGGGCTTTTCACATCAAAGTTAAAGCACAAGCCGTTGCCGTTACACTCCATTGCGCCACGCCATGAAGTGCGCACTGCAATCGGAATTTGTCTGTCGAAGGTGCCGCGTTTCACCGCGTCAACCTGCATCATCGGATCATCAACGCCCAGAGGAGGACAAATTTTTCCAGGGTTAAGACGGTTATCCGGGTCAAAGACCGCTTTGATGCGACGTAGTTCTTCATATAGCGTTTCACCAAAGAACGCCGGGCTGTATTCCGCGCGGAAACCTTTGCCATGTTCCCCCCACAACAAACCGCCGTATTTCGCGGTAAGTGCGACCACATCGTCGGAAATGCTCTTCATCAGCACTTCCTGATGTGGGTCGGTCATATCCAGTGCCGGACGCACATGCAGAACCCCAGCATCAACGTGGCCGAACATGCCATAGCTCAGATTATGACTATCGAGTAATGCACGGAACTCTGTAATGTAATCGGCCAAATGCTGCGGCGGCACGCAGGTATCTTCTGCAAACGGAATCGGCTTCGCTTGCCCTTTGGCATTTCCCAGCAGGCCAACAGCTTTTTTACGCATGTTATAAATGCGTTCAATGCCAGCCAGATCGGTACAAACCTGCCAGCCAATTACGCCGCCCTCGCCTTGCGAAATCAGTGAATCGAGGCGCTCGCAAAGAGATGCCACCTGACCTTCGATTAATTCCAGGTCGTCGCCGGCAAATTCAACGATGTTCAGACCAAGCATTTCTTTGCCGGGAACATCGGTAATCAATTCACTCACCGAATGCCAGACGATATCTTCCCGCGCCAGGTTGAGGACTTTGGAATCGATGGTTTCGACGGACAGCGCTTTCGCTTCTACCATGAACGGCGCGTTGCGTAGTGCGGAGTCGAACGAGTTATATTTGATATTCACCAGACGACGCACTTTTGGCAGCCGCGTAATGTCCAGCTTGGCTTCGGTGATAAACGCCAGTGTGCCTTCTGATCCGCAGAGAATACGCGTCAGGTCGAACTGCGAGAGATCGTCGTTATAAACGTGGCGTAGATCGTAACCCGTCAAGAAACGGTTTAATTTCGGGAATTTGTCGATAATCAACTGACGTTGTTCACGGCAACGTTCAAGTACCGTGCGATAAATCTTGCCGCTCGGGCTGTCGTCACGCCCCAAGTCTTGCGCAAGCATTGTCGACATCGGGTGCGTATCCAGGATATCGCCACTGAGCAAAACAGCACGCACACCCATCACGTGATCGGAAGTTTTCCCGTAGACCAGCGAGCCTTGTCCCGAAGCATCGGTATTGATCATCCCGCCGAGTGTTGCGCGGTTGCTGGTAGAAAGTTCCGGTGCGAAGAAGTAGCCGTAAGGTTTGAGATATTGGTTTAGCTGGTCTTTTATCACCCCCGCTTCGACCCGCACCCATCCCTGTTCAGGATTGATTTCAATGATGCGATTCATGTAGCGGGACATGTCGACGACGATGCCTTTATTCAGTGACTGGCCGTTGGTGCCCGTACCGCCACCTCTCGGTGTAAAGACCAATGTTTTGAAGCGTTCTTCTGAGGCAAGTCGGGTCAGTAAAGCGACGTCGGCCGTAGAACGGGGGAATAAAACCGCATCCGGCAGCAGTTGATAAATGCTGTTATCGGTGGCCATCGTGAGCCTGTCAGCGTAGCTGGTTGCGGTATCACCGGTAAAACCTTGCTGTTCCAGTGCCTGCAAAAAATTGAGCACCAATTGAACAACACCTGGTGCCTGAGAAATTTGTGG
>DATERH010000130.1:0-5469 GCA_035271785.1 Buttiauxella sp. | reverse complement strand
TCAGGCTAAAGATCCGCGCATTGGCAGTAAAAAACCAATCGCCCTGGGCGTAACTGAAGTTCAGGTCAAAAAACCGAAGCAGCACAAACCTAAAAGCGAGAAACCTATGCTAACACCACAGGCTGAGCTGGATTTGCTGGAGAATGATGAACGCCTGGATGCGTTGCTGGAACGTCTTGAAGAAGGTGAAACGCTCAATGCAGAAGAGCAGGCGTGGGTTAACGCGAAGCTTGATCGTATCGATGCGTTGATGGCAGAACTCGGCATCGCCTACGATGATGACGAAGATGAAGAAGAAAAAGAGAAGGGTGATGATTTAATGCGCCTGCTTAAGGGCACAGACTAACGGTATACCACAATGGGATTACCTGTTCTTTTCGTGGTTATTCCTCTGGTGTGTTATCTGCTGTGGTTATTCGTTAAACTACGGCGGTTGTCGCGATTACAAAAATCGTTGCGCCGTCAACGAATGCGGCATCACCGGAGGGATTGAGTATGTCTGAGCAGTTAATCGATTGGGATCTGGCCCTGATCCAGAAATATAATTATTCAGGGCCGCGTTATACCTCTTACCCCACCGCGCTGGAGTTCTCTGAAGACTTCGGCGAGGCGGCGTTTACTCAGGCGGTGGCTCGTTACCCTGAGCGCCCGCTGTCGCTGTATGTTCATATCCCGTTCTGCCACAAACTGTGCTACTTCTGTGGCTGTAACAAAATCGTGACTCGCCAGACGCACAAGGCCGATCAATACCTTGATGTGCTCGAGCAAGAGATTGCCCACCGTGCACCGCTCTTTAAGAGCCGTCACGTCAGCCAACTCCATTGGGGTGGTGGCACACCAACCTATCTCAGTAAAGCGCAGATAAGCCGTTTGATGGGGCTTCTGCGTGGTCATTTCAATTTCAATGAAGATGCCGAGCTGTCTATTGAAATCGATCCGCGTGAAATTGAACTGGATGTGCTGGATCATCTACGTCAGGAAGGCTTTACTCGCCTGAGCATGGGGGTGCAGGATTTCAACAAAGAAGTTCAGCGTCTGGTTAACCGTGAGCAAGACGAGGAGTTTATCTTCGCCTTGATTCAACGCGCGCGTGAACTAGGCTTCACATCGACCAATATTGATTTGATTTATGGTCTGCCAAAGCAAACACCAGAAAGCTTTGCCTTCACGCTCAAACGTGTTGCTGAACTGAGCCCGCATCGCCTCAGCGTTTTTAACTATGCGCATTTACCGACATTGTTTGCGGCTCAACGCAAAATTAAAGATGCAGACCTACCGAGCGCGCAGCAGAAACTCGATATTCTGCAAGAAACCATCAGCTCGCTGACCCACGCCGGATACCAGTTTATTGGTATGGACCATTTCGCGCGTCCAGATGATGAACTGGCGATTGCTCAACGCGAAGGGAAATTGCACCGTAATTTCCAGGGCTACACCACCCAGGGCGATACAGATCTGTTGGGGATGGGCGTTTCCGCAATCAGCATGATTGGTGATTGCTACGCGCAGAACCAGAAAGAGCTTAAAACTTATTACCAACAAGTTGATCAGAAAGGCGATGCGTTGTGGCGTGGGCTGGCATTAACCCGCGATGACTGCATTCGTCGGGATGTTATCAAAGCGCTTATCTGTAACTTCCAGCTTAAATTTGCCGAAATCGAGCAGCTGTGGGATCTGAACTTTGCAGAGTATTTTGCGGAAGATTTGAAGCTGCTGGAGCCGCTAGCGAAGGACGGGCTGGTGGATATCGACGGCAAACATATTCAGGTGACGCCAAAAGGCCGCCTGCTAATCCGTAATATCTGCATGTGTTTTGATAGTTATCTGCGCCAGAAAGCGCGGCTACAACAGTTCTCACGCGTAATATAAATATCCTTCATACTTCAAGTTGTGGGGGCGTTGGTTGCGCTCACTAACCCCAGTGACTTACTCAAGTAAGCTCCTGGGGATTAGCTCCCTTACCGCCTACCCACAACTCGAATTATTTAGGATATAAATTGTAAGCTACTCCATACCCAACTCTTTGAGCTTACGCGTCAGAGTATTTCGCCCCCAACCCAATAATCTCGCCGCTTCCTGCTTGTGGCCTTGCGTATGACGCAGAGCCGTGGTCAGCAGGGTGCGCTCCATTTCTGGCTGTGCTTCTGAAAGCAGGTTTTGATGACCGGAACGTAATGCGCGGTCGGCCCACTGAGCCAGTAATGTCGCCCAACTGTCTGATTGAGAATGCGTAGGGCTATCGGGAACGGTGGTTTCGAACAGCTCCGCCGGTAAATCCTGAATCAGCACTTCCTGGCCCGCCGCCATTACCGTTAACCAGCGACAGGTATTCTCCAGTTGGCGGACGTTTCCAGGCCAGGCCAGACGCGTTAACGCCGTTTCGGTTTCAGGATGAAGCAGTTTTGCTTCCACACCCAATTCCTGAGCTGCATCTTGCAAGAAATGGCGAGCCAGACGCGGAATATCTTCCCGGCGTTCGCGCAGTGGGGGTAAATGTACGCGAATCACGTTCAGGCGATGGAATAAGTCCTCACGGAATTTCCCTTCCTGCACGCGCAACTCCAGGTTTTGGTGAGTCGCGGCAATAATCCGCACATCAACTTTTACTGGAGCATAGCCGCCAACACGATAAAACTGCCCATCCGCTAACACGCGCAGTAACCGAGTTTGCACATCCAGCGGCATATCACCAATTTCATCGAGGAACAGTGTGCCGCCATCGGCTTGCTCAAAACGGCCCTGGCGAATTTGATTAGCGCCGGTAAAAGCTCCTTTCTCATGGCCAAACAGCTCAGACTCAATCAAATCCTTTGGGATTGCGGCCATATTCAGCGCAATAAAAGGGGATTTCACGCGCGGGCTGTGCCGGTGCAGAGCGTGGGCAACTAACTCTTTGCCCGTACCGGATTCGCCGTTAATCAGCACACTTATTGATGACCGGGACAAGCGGCCAATAATACGAAACACATCCTGCATGGCGGGGGCTTCACCGATGATATCGGTCGTCGGCCCATTAACCTGCACATTTCGCGGTTGCTGTTGTTCCTGATAATGACTGATGGCTCGCTCAACGAGTGCCACAGCTTCATCAATATCAAAAGGTTTTGGCAGATAATCAAATGCACCTTGTTGATAGGCGCTCACAGCTGCTTCAAGATCTGAATGAGCCGTCATTATGATGACCGGCAACATCGGGTGTCGTTGTTTAATCTGCTTTAGCAGCGCCAGACCATCCATGCCTGGCATGCGAATATCAGATAACAAAACGTCCGGGGTTTTGGTTGCAAGAGCATTCAGGACTTCATTGCCACTTTCAAACGTGGTGCAGCTTAAACCAGCCCCTGTCAGAGCTCGTTCCAGCACCCAACGGATGGAGCTATCGTCATCAACGATCCAAACTATCCCTCGTTGCATAAAGGCCTCTACTTACGAATAGGCAGGAAAACCGAAAACTCGGTATGACCTGGCCAACTGTTAAATTCGATTTTTCCCGAATGCTGATCGATCAAGTTGCGTGCAATAGAAAGACCTAAACCCGTCCCTCCTTCACGTCCGCTCACCATTGGGTAGAATAGTGTGTCCTGCAGATGGGCCGGGATCCCCGGTCCATTGTCTTCAACATCTATGCGTGCAGCCAGGCGATAACGAGTGCCGTGCAGCGTACTTTGAAAAGCGGTACGCGTGCGTAACACAATCTCACCACCATCACTGCCCAACGCTTGAAGTGCGTTGCGCACAATATTCAGTAAAATCTGTTCAATTTGGTCGGGATCATGCGCCAACTCAGGCAAGCTTGGGTCGTAATCTCTCACCAGTGTCACATTCGCTGGTAACTCCATCGACACCAGTTTCATCACGCGTTCTGTGACTTTATGAATGCTTTCAGTGACGTGCATACCCGGTTGCTGCGGGCCTAACAGCCTGTCCACCAGATTACGTAAGCGGTCAGCTTGCTCAATAATCACGTTGGTGTATTCAGTGAGCGAAGGGTCGGGTAAGGCTTTTGCCAGTAATTGCGCGGCGCCGCGTAATCCACCTAGTGGATTTTTAATCTCATGTGCCAGCCCACGAACTAAGTCACGAGCGGCAATTTGCTGCGCTTGCTGCAACTGTTCCTGGCTTAGACGTCGTTGGTTATCCATCGGCGCCATTTCCATCAGGATGTAACCTTCCGGTAAACGTTGTGCCGTCAGAGAAAGAATGTGGGAGCGGCTATCGATAACCAGTGTGACTTCGTTATCGGTAAAACCCTGGCCTGCAGTCAGGCTTTCTTGCATCAAGCCAACATTAAGCGAAAAGTAACTCAACAGCTCTGGTAGTGGTGTGCCGTACAGCTTGCGCGAACTTTGCGCCAAAAGTTGCTGTGCAGCCGGATTGGCGTAATGCACCGCCAGCTCGTCATCGACCAGTAAAATGCTGTTGATTAAAGAATTCAGGATCTGCCCAGCATCGGGCAGCGTGCCGGTTGCCATACAGCAGTCTCCAATAATTTGCACTGTGATGGTGCATTATAGTTTCCTGGCAGCAAAAAATATTGCAGCAGCAGGTTATTTGTGGAGAAAAAAGCCCATCGAAGATGGGCTAAAAGTTTCCACGGCAACAATCATCAGCGCCTTTTACGCCGCAGCGGCGTTGGCTTCCCTCACTCACCCGAATCACTTACTGATGTAAGCTCATCGGGACTCCTTCGGTTGCTGCCTTGCTGCGACATAAAATTCACTGCGCTTTAAATATTAAACGCTGTAGTACAACTCAAACTCTACTGGGTGCGGAGTCATGCGCACACGGTCGTTTTCTTCGATACGCAGGGCGATGTAAGCATCGATTGCGTCATCAGTGAACACGCCGCCCGCAGTCAGGAACTCGCGGTCTTCGTTCAGGCAGCTCAGTGCTTCTTCCAGAGAACCAGCAACTTGTGGGATCTCTTTCGCTTCTTCTGGCGGCAGGTCGTACAGGTTTTTATCCATGGCTTCGCCCGGATGGATTTTGTTCTTGATACCGTCAAGACCAGCCATCAGCAATGCTGCAAAGCACAGGTACGGGTTAGCTGCTGGGTCTGGGAAGCGCACTTCGATACGACGTGCTTTCGGAGACGCAACCACTGGAATACGGATAGAAGCAGAACGGTTAGCCGCAGAGTAAGCCAGCATAACTGGAGCTTCGTAACCTGGGACCAAACGCTTGTAGGAGTTAGTGGTTGGGTTAGCCAGGGCATTGATTGCTTTAGCGTGTTTGATGACACCGCCGATGTAGTACAGCGCTTGCTCAGACAGGCCCGCATATTTGTCACCAGCGAACGTGTTTACACCGTTCTTAGACAGGGACATGTGGCAATGCATACCAGAACCGTTATCGCCAAACATTGGTTTTGGCATGAAGGTCGCAGTTTTGCCATAAGCGTGAGCAACGTTGTGCACGACATATTTGTAGATCTGAATTTCATCTGCTTTTTTGGTCATGGTGTTGAAG
>DATERH010000129.1:0-10955 GCA_035271785.1 Buttiauxella sp. | reverse complement strand
TGGTAGTTTTCGCGGATAAGATCCTCGTTGCTGAGGTTTTCTGTCGGCGCGTAGCCCCAGTAAACCTTACGCACGCGCTCATGCAGATATTCCGCAAAGGCTTCCGCCAGACGGTCAGAAAGCGCTTTCACCATGATTTTGTTATAGTCATCGTGCTGTGCGTCGTAACCTTCTGCCAGTGCGTCTTCTTCCATGCCACCCGTAACAGCAAACGCACCGATGTAATCCTCTTTGCCACTGTGTTTTGGCGCGACAAAATCGGCCAGGCAGTAGTTGGCAAAACCGACTTTCTCGGTCTGCTGACGCAGGTGGTGCGCCACAGTCTGTACCTGGGTACGAGATTCATCGCGATAGATTTCGATGTCATCATCGACACGGTTTGCCGGGAATAGCCCCACTACGCCACGCGGCGTCAGGAGTTTTTCCGTATGCAGTTTGTCGAGCATATCGTTGGCATCTTTAAACAAGCGCTGCGCTTCTTCACCTACCACTTCATCTTCAAGGATGCGCGGGTATTTCCCGGCCAGCGACCAGGTCATAAAGAATGGCGTCCAGTCGATGTAATTACGCAGCGTTTCGATGCTGGCCGTCACTTCCTGTACACCCGGGCGATGTGGAACCGGTGGCGTGTAGCTTGCCCAATCAAATGCCAGATCGTTTTCACGCGCAGCAGCAAGTGTGACCGGCGGAGTGCGTGGTTTTTTACGACCATGCTGGGTACGCACGGTGACATATTCTTTGCGGGTGCGAGCAACAAAGTCGTCGTGCTGAGTGGATGAAAGTAGTGCCGAAACGACACCTACGGTACGCGAGGCGTTCTGCACGTAAACCGTGGGGCCACTGTAGTTTTGCTCGATTTTCACCGCTGTATGCGCTTTAGATGTCGTCGCACCACCAATCAGCAGCGGCAGCGTAAAGCCCTGGCGCTCCATCTCTTTGGCAACGTTCACCATTTCGTCCAGCGACGGCGTAATTAGCCCGGAGAGACCGATAATATCCGCACCTACTTCACGCGCGGTTTTCAAAATCTTCTCGGTTGGCACCATCACGCCAAGGTCGATGATTTCGTAGTTGTTACATTGCAGCACCACGCCGACGATATTTTTGCCGATGTCGTGGACATCACCTTTCACCGTGGCGAGCACGATTTTACCGTTGGTTGAGCCTTTTTCTTTGCTGGCTTCGATGTAAGGTTCGAGATACGCCACCGCTTGTTTCATCACGCGGGCAGACTTCACTACCTGTGGCAGGAACATCTTACCTTCGCCAAACAGGTCGCCGACCACGTTCATACCGGTCATCAGCGGCCCTTCAATCACTTCGATTGGGCGAGCAACTTGCTGGCGTACTTCTTCGGTATCAGCTTCGATGAATTCGGTAATGCCTTTGACCAGCGAGTATTCGAGACGCTTTACTACGTCCCAACTGCGCCACTCAGCTTGCTGCGCGGCCGCGCCATCATCGCTTTTGCTACCGCGATATTTTTCGGCTAAATCCAGTAAACGCTCAGTGCCGTCATCACGACGGTTGAGGATCACGTCTTCGACGGCATCCCGCAGTTCAGCAGACAAATCATCGTAAATTGCCAGTTGCCCGGCGTTGACGATGCCCATGTCCATGCCATTACGGATGGCGTAATACAGGAACACAGCGTGAATCGCTTCGCGCACAGGGTCATTACCACGGAAGGAGAACGACACGTTCGACACGCCACCGGAAATCATCGCATGAGGCAGTTCGCGCTTGATGTCTTCACACGCGCCGATAAAGTCCTGGGCGTAGTTGTTATGTTCTTCGATGCCGGTCGCAACAGCGAAAATATTCGGGTCAAAAATAATATCTTCTGGTGGGAAACCGACGTCTTCGGTAAGAATTTTGTAGGCGCGGCGACATATGTCGATTTTGCGCTGGCGAGTATCGGCCTGACCCACTTCGTCAAACGCCATCACCACCATTGCGGCACCGTAGCGGCGCACCAATTTTGCATGATGGATAAACGCCTCGACACCCTCTTTCATGGAAATCGAGTTAACAATGCCTTTGCCCTGAATACACTTAAGGCCTTTTTCGATGACGTCCCATTTCGAGGAGTCAATCATGATTGGCACGCGAGCGATGTCTGGCTCACCCGCAATCAGGTTGAGGAAACGCACCATCGCCGCTTCGGCGTCGAGCATCCCTTCATCCATATTGATGTCGATGATTTGCGCGCCGCTTTCTACCTGCTGAAGCGCAACTTCCAGCGCTTCATTATATTTTTCTTCTTTGATCAGGCGTTTAAATTTGGCAGAACCCGTGACGTTGGTACGCTCACCGACGTTAACAAACAGGCTTTCTGCGCCAATGTTCAGCGGCTCAAGGCCCGCTAAACGGCAGGCAACCGGCAGATCAGGCAGTTTACGTGGTGCAACACCTTCAACGGCTTTGCTCATCGCAGCGATGTGTGCCGGAGTGGTGCCACAGCAACCGCCAATAATATTCAGGAAACCTGCGTTTGCCCATTCGCCAATCTGGCTAGCCATCTCAGCGGCATCGAGATCGTATTCACCAAAGGCATTAGGTAGACCGGCGTTCGGGTGCGCGGTGACATAGCAGTCAGCGATACGTGAAAGCTCTGCCACATACTGGCGCAATTCATCTGGCCCCAATGCACAGTTCAGGCCGAAGCTCAGCGCATCTGCATGGCGTAATGAGTTATAGAAAGCTTCGGTAGTTTGGCCGGAAAGTGTACGGCCTGAGGCGTCGGTAATGGTGCCAGAGATCATGATTGGCAGATCGACACCCAGTGCTTCAAATTCAGTTTTAACCCCAAAAATTGCCGCTTTGGCGTTCAGGGTATCGAACACTGTTTCAATCATTATCAGATCTGCACCCCCTTCCACCAGCGCACGAGTGGATTCACGGTAGGCATCCACCAGTTGATCAAAGGTGACATTACGAAACGCGGGATCGTTAACGTCCGGTGAAATAGAGGCGGTGCGGTTGGTTGGGCCCAGAACACCTGCCACATAGCGTGGTTTTTCTGGTGTGCGAGCGGTCCACTCGTCAGCACATGCGCGGGCAAGTTTTGCCGCTTCGTAGTTAATTTCTGCCGACAGGGATTCCATTTGGTAATCCGCCATCGCGATGGTCGTTGAGTTGAAGGTGTTGGTTTCGACGATGTCGGCACCGGCTTCAAAATAGGCGTAGTGAATGGAGGCAATGATTTCCGGTTTGCTCAGCACCAGTAAGTCGTTGTTCCCTTTCAGGTCACACGGCCAGTCCGCAAAGCGCTCACCTCGGAAATCGCTCTCATCAAGACGGTAGCTCTGGATCATGGTTCCCATACCACCATCCAGTACCAAAATACGTTCTTTCAACTGCTGATGCAGTTTTTCTAAATTATTGCTCACTCTCACTCCCACCTGTTTACCCAAGCCAGTCAGCCCAACGAGTCATACTGTCACAAGTTGTAATAGTCGCAAAGCAATGGAACATGAGACATGTTCACCTGACTGATCCGATGAGTCCAATGCAGGTTGCATTATCTTCAAATAAAACGAAAATGATTTCCACGATACGAAAACAGGAGTCAGTTATGGTCGCTGCCGTTCCCGCCAAGCGTGGAAAAAAACCACGCACAGCCACCGCCGCTGCGCCACAGCCTACCGGGCAGGTTCAGTCATTAACTCGCGGTTTGAAACTGCTTGAATGGATTGCCGAGTCTCATGGTAGCGTTGCGCTCACTGAACTTGCACAACAGGCTGGCTTACCTAATTCAACGACTCATCGTCTGCTAACTACGATGCAGCAGCTTGGCTTTGTTCGCCAAATTGGTGATTTAGGGCACTGGACGATTGGCGCACACGCGTTCGTCGTCGGCAGTAGCTTCCTGCAAAGCCGTAATCTTCTGGCAATTGTGCACCCGATGCTACGCAAATTGATGGAGGATTCCGGTGAAACGGTGAATCTGGCCGTACTCGACCATAGCGATCACCAGGCGATTATTATCGACCAGGTGCAATGCGCCCAGTTGATGCGTATGTCTGCCCCTATTGGTGGCAAATTGCCGATGCATGCGTCGGGTGCCGGAAAGGTGTTTCTTGCCAATCTGAGTGACGATGAAGTTGTGACTTTGCTGCATCGCAAAGGTCTACACAGTTACACTCCTGCGACACTCACATCCCCGCTGCATCTGAAAGAAGATTTGGCGCAAACCCGCAAACGCGGTTATTCATTTGATGATGAAGAACATGCTCTGGGCCTGCGTTGTGTCGCCGCATGTATTTTTGATGAGCATCATGAAGCATTTGCCGCAATTTCGATTTCCGGGCCGATTTCGCGCATTACTGATGACCGCGTTACTGAGTTGGGCGCGTTAGTGATTAAAGCGGCGAAAGAGATAACTCAGGCGTACGGTGGTGGGCGATAGAACTATTCTTCTGCCCGTGAATCCCCAGCGACTTACTTGAGTAAGTGACTGGGGTGAGCAAGTGCTGCCAACGCATCGGTTGTCAGAAAGATGATGGGTAGCGCTGGCAGAACCGTTGGCGCTTGCGATAGGCAAACACATCTTCTACATGACCGTTACGGATACGTTCCTGCAACGTGCGCCAATAATCGGCACGAAACAGGTCACTGTGCATCTCATCGAACAGCTGACGGATACGCGGGTCGGCGCATAAATAGTGACGGAACTCTTCGGGGAATACATCGCCCGCCGCTACGCTGTACCACGGTTCGGCGGAGAGTTCATCTTCTGGATAACGCGGCGGTGGTACGTCACGGAAGTTTACCTCCGTCATGTAGCAAATCTCATCGTAATCGTAGAACACGACTCGCCCATGCCGGGTGACTCCAAAGTTTTTAAATAACATGTCGCCAGGGAAAATATTCGCCGCAGCAAGCTGGCGGATGGCATTACCGTATTCTTCTACCGCATCGCGCAACTGCTGCCCTTCTGCTTGCTCCAGCCACAAATTCAGCGGCACCATTCTGCGTTCAATATAGAGATGGCTGATGGCAATATGGTCGCCCAGATCGGTTAATTTTCCCGGGACTTCCTGATACAGCAACTCCAGCAGCGGTCGGCTAATCTGATGTTTTGACAGCACAAAGTTTTCAAACTCTTGGGTATCGGCCATGCGACCGACGCGATCGTGATCCTTAACCAGCTGATAGCACTCACGCACCCGCTCGGCAGTCACCTCTTTTTGCGGGGCAAATTTGTCTTTAATGACCTTAAAGACCCGGTCAAACCCTGGAAGCGTAAACACCAGCATCACCATTCCACGGATACCGGGCGCTTCAATGAACTGCTCGTCGGCCGCAGCAATATAGGTCAAGTATTCACGATAGCTTTCGGTTTTACCGTGTTTCTGGCAACCAATCGCCATATACAGTTCGGCGGTCGTTTTACCCGGTAATAACTCACGCAGCCATTCAACCAACGCGGCAGGCTGTGGGGCATATACCATGAAATACGATCGTGCAAAACCGAAGACAATACTCGCCTCGGAGGTACTGGTCAGGCAGGTATCAATGACTAAAAGCTCATCATCTGTGCGATGAATTGGGAGCAAAAAAGGCACTGTCTCGGTCGGCAACACCAGCTTTCCAACCAGCCAGGCGGCTTTATTGCGATAAAACAGTTCGTTGGCGATGTCCAGGGAAGCATGCTGCAAAACATCCGCACCAAAGGTTTCTGTCAGATGCGCAATGATGTAACTCACATCACGCGCTAAATCTTGCCACGGCAGCCGTAAGGGCAAGTCTCGTAGTAAGGTGCCCAAAAGGGGTTGCCATCCCATAGAAGGCATAAATGTCTTAGACAGCGGACGAGGAATCGCACGAAAACGCTTTTCATCCTGAGAACTGAAGATAAAAAGCCGCTCGGGAGATAACGAGCGGTGGTCGAAGAGGCGACAATAAACAGAATTGAAAAAGCTTTCGGCGATTTCAAAACGAGGGTAATCGGGCAATAACTGGGTGTACTGCGCTTTGACGCGCAATAAAAACTCGTCGTCAGTATTGTGACCACCAGTGATACAGCGCAATTGCTCCACCACCAAACCCACGTGGTGATCATAAAGATGGATGCGGCTTTTCATCGCTCGCTGAACCGCATGCCACTCTGCTTGCTCGAAGCGCTGCTGCGCGCCGGCGGTTATTTCCAGAAAGCGACCATATTGCGCATCAAAGCCTTGCAAGATGGTGTGCGCAATTAACAGTTCCAGCCTACGTGTCATACTTTACCTCACAGCAAAAAAACGGCGGATGATAAGCTGCTTATCCGCCCTACGCAGACCCTTAGGCTGGTTCCTTACATCAGAATTGTTCTTCTTCCGTTGAGCCGGTCAATGCGGTAACTGAAGAAGCGCCGCCCTGAATAATCGTCGTCACGCGATCAAAATAGCCGGTGCCGACTTCCTGCTGATGGGAAACGAAGGTGTAGCCGTCTGGTGCTGCGGCAAACTCTGGCTGCTGCACTTTCTCAACGTAATGTCTCATTCCCTCGCCCTGCGCGTAGGCGTGGGCCAGGTCGAACATGTTAAACCACATGCTATGGATGCCTGCCAGCGTAATAAACTGGTATTTGTAGCCCATCGCTGACAGCTCCTCCTGGAACGAAGCAATGGTTTTATCATCCAGATTTTTCTTCCAGTTAAACGATGGCGAACAGTTGTAAGCCAGCAGTTTTCCAGGGAAACGGGCGTGAATGGCATCAGCAAAACGACGCGCCTGCTCAAGGTCTGGTTTCGACGTTTCACACCACACCAAATCAGCGTAAGGCGCGTAAGCAAGGCCACGGCTAATGGCCTGTTCAATACCTGCACGGGTACGATAGAACCCTTCTTGTGTACGTTCGCCAGTGACGAATTCGCGATCGTATTCATCACAATCTGAGGTGATTAAATCAGCGGCGTCAGCGTCAGTACGAGCAATCACAAGTGTCGGTACGCCCATTACGTCAGCAGCAAGACGGGCTGCGACTAATTTCTGAATGGCTTCCTGAGTCGGTACCAGTACCTTGCCACCCATATGACCGCACTTCTTCACCGAAGCTAATTGGTCTTCAAAGTGTACAGCTGCTGCACCGGCCTGAATCATAGATTTCATCAGCTCGAATGCATTGAGTACGCCACCAAAACCTGCTTCAGCATCGGCGACGATTGGCAGGTAGTAATCTACATAGCGCGGATCACCCGGCTCGATATTTGATGCCCATTGGATCTGATCGGCACGACGGAAGGTGTTGTTGATCCGATCAACCACCGCTGGAACGGAGTTTGCTGGATACAGCGATTGATCCGGATACATGCTGGATGCCAGGTTCGCATCTGCTGCAACCTGCCATCCTGAAAGATAAATAGCTTCAATACCTGCTTTCGCCTGTTGTAACGCCTGCCCACCAGTTAACGCACCCAGGCTATTGATATAACCTTTCTTCGATTCGCCGTGCAGCAAGCGCCACATTCTGGCTGCGCCGTTTTGCGCCAGGGTACATTCTGGATTCACCGAGCCGCGCAGCTTGATGACTTCTTCTGCGCTATACGGGCGCTTAATACCTTCCCAGCGAGCCTGGGTCCAATCTTGTTGTAATTGTTGGATTTGTTGAGTACGTGAGGTTTTCATTGCAGATGCTCCATATTCTGCCCGGTTTTCCAGGCGTTATTGTTGCTGGCAGTTTGGACAAGGCCTGCGCGCAAGAACCGGAGCGTACATGTAGTACGTGAGGATTCTGAGCACAGTCCGGGTCAAAATGGCAAATAAAAGAGCCTGGAAATCAGGCAAGCAGGCGGTAGCCTGGCAACGTCAAGAAATCGATTAAGGTGTCAGAAGTGGTGATTTGCTCCATCAGACGAGCAGCTTCATCAAAGCGCCCTTGGCTGAAACGCTTGTCACCTAACTCTTCCTGAATAACGAACATCTCTTCGGCCAGCATTTGGCGGAACAGCGTCTTAGTCACCGTCTCGCCGTTACTCAATGTTTTTTCATGATGAATCCACTGCCAGATTGAGGTGCGTGAGATTTCTGCGGTGGCGGCATCTTCCATCAGGCCATAAATCGGCACGCAACCATTGCCAGAAATCCATGCTTCGATGTACTGCACCGCAACGCGGATATTGGCCCGCATACCTTCTTCTGTGCGCTCGCCAGGACACGGCTCCAGCAGTTGTGCTGCGGTAATTGGCGCATCTTCTTCACGCAAAATCGACAATTGGTTTTTATCGTCGCCCAACGCATTGCTAAAGACTTCCATCACCGTGTCGGCAAGACCTGGATGCGCAACCCATGTGCCGTCATGGCCATTGGTGGCTTCCATTTGCTTATCTGCTTTCACTTTGTTGAGTACCCAGTCGTTACGTTGACTGTCTTTACTCGGGATGAACGCTGCCATGCCCCCCATGGCGAAAGCACCACGGCGATGACAGGTTTTGATCAGCAAACGTGAGTAAGCATTCAGGAACGGTTTGTCCATAGTGACAGACTGCCTGTCCGGCAGGATGCGATCCGGATGATTCTTCAATGTCTTGATGTAGCTGAAGATGTAATCCCAACGCCCGCAATTCAGGCCAACAATGTGATCGCGCAGCGCATGCAGGATCTCATCCATCTGGAATACCGCAGGGAGCGTTTCAATCAGCAATGTCGCTTTAATGGTGCCGCGCGGCAGGGAGAAATGATCTTCGGTAAAGCTGAACACTTCGCTCCACCAGGCCGCTTCCTGCCAAGATTGTGTTTTTGGCAGGTAGAAATACGGGCCGCTACCTTTTGCCTGCAAAGCTTCCACGTTGTGGAAGAAGTAGAGCGCGAAATCAAACAGGCTGCCAGGAATAGGTTCATCACGCCAGGTGACGTGTTTTTCCGGTAAATGCAGACCACGCACACGGCAGACCAATACTGCCGGATCAGGCTTCAGTTGGTAAATTTTCCCAGCTTCGTTAGCCCAGCTGATTGTCCCGCGGATGGCATCGCGCAGGTTGATTTGCCCGTCGATAACTTTGCTCCAGCTCGGAGCAAGAGAATCCTCAAAGTCAGCCATGAACACTTTGACGTTAGCATTCAGCGCGTTAATTACCATTTTGCGTTCGACTGGCCCGGTAATCTCAACACGGCGATCGAGTAAATCGGCTGGAATCCCGCGTATAGTCCATTCTGATTCACGAATGGAACTGGTTTCCGAAATAAAGTCAGGAAGTTTACCTGCGTCAATTTCAGCCTGTTGAACGGTGCGTGCCGCCAATAGCATATTACGCTGCGGTGTAAAGCGGGTGACGAGTTCACTGAGAAACTCTACTGCATCAGGCGTCAGGATCTGCCGCTCTGGTTCACCAAATGGCTGGCTAAAGGCCAACTCTGCGCTAACTGTCTGTTGTGTCATTGGATTTTCCCCTCGTCTTATCCCGTCGATACTGCCAAATAGATCTGGTCCGCCCAGTGTCCGGTTTTCACTCAACAGTGTTAAGACTACTTCATGATCTTTTAAAATCAAAAACAATTTCCATTTTTTAAATAAAAACAATCTATCAGTTTGATATATATAAAGTTAAATTTTATTCAGGTAGGGAATGCGTTTTTAGAAAACAAAAAAGGCACCCGAAGGTGCCTTGATCTCAGAGCTGGTGGGATGCTGAAACGCTTAGTCGAGCGTTGGGTTCATATGACGCAGATCGAATGGCGTTATCTGGTAGACGTAGTAGTTCAACCAGTTGGTGAACAGTAAATTCCCGTGGCTACGCCATGTAGCATGCGGCTTTTTCTGCGGATCGTTATTAGGGAAATAGTTATACGGCACATCAGGATTCAAACCCGCTTCTACGTCGCGGAAATACTCGCCTGAAAGGGTTTGTGCATCATATTCCGGATGACCCGTAACAAAGGCAATGCGCTTGTCTTTGCTGCCAAACAGGTACGCATCCCCTTCTTCAGATTCAGCCAGAACTTCGAGATCGGTGTAGTCACGAATCAATGTTGCAGGAAAATCAGCGTAACGTGAGTGTGGCGCCAGGAAGGTGTCATCGAAACCACGAGTTAACAGGGCATGTGGGTAAGTGAGGTTATGTGCATACACTCCAGACAGCTTTTCTTTGCGCGTTTGTTTAGGGATACCGTAGAGAATATTAAGTGCTGCCTGTACAGCCCAACAGACAAAGAGCGTTGAGGTCACGTGATCTTTGGCCCAGTGAATCACTTGTTCGATCTGCGGCCAGTAGGCAACATCATTAAATTCCACCAAACCGAGTGGAGCACCAGTGACGATCAGACCATCAAAATTTTCGTCCTGAATATCGTCGAAATTACAGTAGAAATTATTGAGATGTTCAGTCGGTGTATTACGGGATTCACGGGAATCGACGCGCAACAGTTGTACGTCAACTTGTAGAGGGGAGTTCGAAAGCAGACGCAAAAACTGGTTCTCGGTCTCAATCTTTTTCGGCATCAGATTAAGTATGAGTACCTTTAGCGGACGGATCTCCTGATTGCTGGCACGTGATGTTGTCATGACAAAGACATTCTCATCACGCAGGAAATTGACTGCTGGTAACTCATCCAGTACCCGAATTGGCATAACCTTACTTCCTCACAGCATACGTTTAAACGTTTAGACATCCAGATAGCTGAAGATAACTCGACCTTTGTCAAATGTCGAGTACTCATAAGATAGTTGAAAATGTTTCACTTAAGAACAAGGTTTTCATACGGTGGATTATGCTTGTTAATAACGGTTTTAACAGTGAAATATAATGAGGTTGTTGGGGGGCGTTTTTACAGGTTGGCTTGCATGACGGGGGGCCGGCAGGGGATCCGTGTCTGGCGCAGACAGCAAAAAGCCCTGTACGTCAGTACAGGGCTTATATTCGTATCATCCTGATCCTCACCCCTCCGGGGCCGCCGTAAACGGCGTTCAGCAGGGTTCCCGACAATTTTGTCACATTTAAAGCACAAAAAGGCCACCCGTTAAGGTGGCCTTC
>DATERH010000128.1:0-13325 GCA_035271785.1 Buttiauxella sp. | reverse complement strand
CTTACGTCGTGCCCATGAATTGATTGAAAGCAATCGTGCGGTCGGTAAAATCGTGCTCGAAGGCTTCTAATTACATAAAAATCATAGAGAAAATATCATGGATATCATTCAATCAGCAGCTTCACGTTACTCAACTAAAGCATTTGATCCGAGCAAAAAAATCACAGCCGAAAACATCGTAAAAGTGAAGGATTTGCTACGCCTCAGTCCGTCCAGCACCAACTCGCAGCCGTGGCATTTTATTTTGGCCAGCACACCTGAAGCCAAAGCGCGCATCGCGAAAGCGACATCCGGCTTCTACGTTTTCAACGAGCGCAAAGTGCTTGATGCCTCGCACGTCGTAGTGTTCTGCGCCAAAACCGCCATGGATGAAACGCATCTGAACAAACTGTTGGAGCGGGAAAACGCCGATGGGCGCTTTGCCAGCCAGCAGGCGATGGAAGGGCAGCATAAAGGCCGTTCCTATTTTGTGAATATGCATAGATTTGATTATAAAGATGCGCAGCACTGGATGGAAAAGCAGGTTTACCTCAACGTCGGTAACTTCTTGCTGGGTGTTTCCACGTTGAATATCGATGCGGTACCAATCGAAGGCTTTGACGCGCGTATTATGGACGAAGAGTTCGGCCTGCGTGAAAAAGGCTTCACCAGTCTGGTAATCGTGCCAATCGGTTATCGCAGCGAGGAAGATTTTAACGCCGCATTGCCAAAATCGCGCCTTGAGTTCAGTGAAATTTTAACGGAATGCTAAATATGAGTGATAACACGCTGTCGATTATTGCGGTGCTGAAAGCGAAAGCGGGGCAGCGCGACAATCTGAAATCTGCCCTACAGGCGTTGATTTTACCGACGCGCCAGGAAGATGGTTGCCTGGATTACGCGTTGTTCCAGCTCCAGGATTCACCGGATACGTTTTACATGCGCGAGTCCTGGAAAGGTCAGGAAGCGCTGGATGCGCACATCGCGCTGCCGCATTTTCAGGTGTTTGTGAAGCAGATGGATGAGTTGCTGGCTGAACCTTTGCAGCTAGTGCGTTTGAATGCCGTAGAGGCGTAACTCCCGTGAGGGCGATTAGCGTTAAACGCTTTCCACCCTCACTGTTTTTTCACCGGTCCGAAACTCACCCTGTTGCACATAACCGATGTGGTCAGCCATCAGATGCGCTTCATGCTCGCTGTGGGTGACTAATAGCGCTGTTTGCCCGGCTTCGCGCAAAATATCGCGCACTTCGCGCCCTAAGCGTTCACGTGTTTGTTTATCCAGACTGGAAAATGGTTCATCGAGCAACAGGATTTCGGGGTTTGGGGCTAACGCTCTTGCTAAAGCGATACGCTGTTGTTGCCCGCCGGATAATTCGTGCGGGTAACGGCTGGCATGGCTGTGCAAATCCACCATTCTGAGCAGTTCAGTGACGCGTGCATTTTGTTCCTCACGCGGAATCCGACGCAACCCAAATGCCACGTTTTGTTGTGCAGTCAGATGCGGGAACAACGCGTACTCTTGAAATACCATACCCACATGACGTTTCTCTGGTGGAAGATGAATACCGGGTGCGGCGACGCGTCGTTGCGAAACATAAATCTCGCCGTGTTGTAGCCGTTCAAAACCGGCAACAGCTCGCAGAACGGTGGTTTTCCCACAGCCAGAAGCCCCAAGCAAACAGGCGAGTTCACCCTTGCGCACCGACATCGAAAACCCTTTCAGAACCGATTGTCGGCTGTTGCCGTAGGCAACGTGCACATCCTGAAGGCACAACGCAATTTCTGACATAATCTGTTCCTTTAGCCCTGGCGAGTCATCTGGTGACGCACCAGTAATATAACCGGTAGCGTGCCTGCGAGAACAATCATCAAGGCGGCGATAGCCCCTTCTTCGTATGTTCCCCGCGCCGCTTCCGCGTACAACAGCGTCGCTAATGTCTCGAAGTTTACCGGGCGCAAAAGTAGGGTGGTCGGCAGCTCTTTCATGGCATCAGCGAATACCAGTAATGCGCTGCTGACCAGCGCCGGGCGCAGCAACGGGAAATGAATCCGTGCAAAAGTACCTGCGCCATTTTCTCCAAGCAATCTTGAGGCTTGCTCCAGAGAGGGAGGAATGCGGCTAAGCCCGGAATCCAGTGCGCCGATAGCAATGGCCTGAAAACGCATGGCACAGCAGATAACCAGCACGATACCGGCAGACATAAGTGGCAAGCCGCGGATCTCGAGCAAGTCCGCAAGCCATCTATCCACGGCCATTGCTGGCGTGAGAAAACCAATCGCCAGTATGGTGCCTGGAACCGCGTAACCTAATGACGCAAGGCGCATTACGCCACGGCGAAAGCCTGACATCGTGTTGTCTGCGGCACTGTGGCGGGCGCTCCACGCCACCAGTAAGCTGACACAAACCACGACCAGAGTGGTTCCCGCCGCCAGTAATAACGTATTTTGCAATGCCGAAAGTAATGAAGGTGAGAGCGGGTTTTCTTCACCCAAACGTTTAACACTCTCCCAGGCCAGAAATATCACTGGCGCGACAAAGCCAATAATGACCGGCAGGGCGATAAGGGTGCCAAGCAACCCACCACGCCAACCACGTATCGGTGTCGGTTGAATCTCACGTAAGCTTCGGCTGCTAAACCCTTGCTTTTTACGTCCATAAAACTCAAGTGTCAGGATGCAAAAGATAAACATCAACATCATGCAGGCGATTTGCGCAGCAGCAGCCAAATCAGAGCGCGAAATCCAGGTGGTGTAAACCGTGACGGTTAAGGTCTGAACGCCGAGAAATTCAGATGCACCAATATCATTCAGCGTTTCCAGAAGAGCCAAACTGATTCCGACCGCCAGCGCCGGGCGTGCCATCGGCAGCGCCACACGAAAGAAGGTGCCGGCTGCGCTGCATCCCAGAGTGCGAGCCGCCTCCAGCAAATGAGCAGGCTGGCTGATAAACATGGCGCGGGTGGTTAGATAAACGTAAGGATACAGCACCAGACCCAGCAAAATAATCGCACCAGGGAGTGAGCGTAAGTCGGGAAGACGGAAATCCCGTGGGCTGTCATACCCGAGCAAAAAGCGGATAAACGTTTGCAGCGGGCCGATGGGGTGCAGCAAATCAAGCCAGGCGAAGGCCACGATATACGTCGGCATTGCCAGCGGCAGTAACAGCGCCCAGCTGAGGATTTTACGTCCGGGGAAATCCCAGGCAGTCACGGCCCATGCGCTGCCAACGCCAATCACACCCACTATCGCGGCGACACCTGCCAGTAACAGCACGGTATTCTTTAGTGCCGAGGGAAGGACAAAAGTGACCAGATTATCCCAGTGCGAAAAATCAGCCTGCGTTGCCTGCCAGATAAGCGCAACGATGGGCATCAATACGCCTAATGCGACACATAATGCAGCAAGGTGTAAAGGTGTTAATAATGATTGCGGCCCGGAAACCAGGCCGCGCAACGTCGGAAGACGAAGTGATTTATTGATCGAATCCAACTTTATCTACCAACAGGCTAGCTTGTTTACGGTGTTTCACAATCTCAGTTAACGGGACTTTATCGACATCAATTTCACCGATGGTCGCGCTGATAACCGGGTCAAGGCTTACCCCTTTGAGAACGGGATATTCGAAGTTAGCTTGGGCGTACATCTGTTGCGCAGGTGCAGAAACCAGGTACTCCATCAGTTTCACAGCATCAGCTTTATTCGGTGCATAGCGAGCCACCGCTGCCCCACTGATATTGACGTGTGTACCACCTTGTTCGAAGGTTGGTTTCACGACTTTAATGGCATCGCCCCATTTACGCGCGTCGCTGCCTTCATTGGCGTTTTTCATATGACCGATATAGTAGGAGTTGGCCAGGCCGATATCGCAAATACCACCCAGGATGTCGCGCGCAACATCACGATCGCCACCTGTGGCTTTACGCGCCAGGTTAGCCTTCACGCCGCGCAGCCATTCTTCGGTTTTTGCTTCACCATGATGAGCAATCATTGCAGCGATAAGGGCGGTGTTATACGGATGCTGTCCGGAACGAATACACACTTTGCCTTTATATTCTGGGTTCGAGAGTTGCTCGTAATGCCAATTATCAATCGGCAGGGATTTGTCTACATAGAGCACGCGGGCACGCATTGAAAGTGCGAACCACTGATTGTCTTCACCACGAAGGTTTGCCGGGATCGCGGTTTTAAGCGTTGCTGAGTCCACTGGCTGTGTCACTCCAGCTTCAACTAAATCAATGAGATTACCTGCATCAACGGTCATCAGCAGATCCGCTGGGGAGTTTTTACCTTCCGCTTTGATGCGCTCTAGCATGCCGTCCTTGATGTAAACCGTATTGACTTTTACACCGCTGGATTGTGTCCAGCTATCCAGCAATGGCTGAATGAGACCCGGTTCACGAGTGGTATAAAGGGTCAGGCTGTCTTGTGCAAAAACCGGCAGGCTAACGGAGAAAGCCAGAGCGGATGCAAGCGTGATACGGCGCAGTCCAGTGCGAGGCAGAGCAAACTCATTCATCGTTGTGTGTCCCTGAGTGATTTCAACTTATCGGATTCGGCGCAGAGGGGTATCCCTACGGGCAGGCGCAAGATAAATGATAATCACTACTGTTTACAATCATTGAAGGGGACAGAACGCCGACATTTACACAACTTTAACTGGAAAGATTCGTCGGGTCACACAGGCAAATACAGCAGGATTTTGAGGAAGGGGATATGTTACCAAAATGCAAAAAGCCCGCTTAAGTTTCCTTAAGCGGGCTTTTCTAATTTGGCTCCTCTGACTGGACTCGAACCAGTGACATACGGATTAACAGTCCGCCGTTCTACCGACTGAACTACAGAGGAATCGTTTGAACGAGGTGAATATTAACGTCACGTTTAAAAAGAGTCAATAGCAAAAATAACATGTTGATTCAGATGATTAAATTAAGCTCAACTTGTTGAATTAATGCACCGTATTTCCGTTAGTTGCAGGGTTGTTTTCACTCTCACGTAACCGTAACAATGGGTTTTGGCCGTAAAACAGGCAAAACCGCTGATAAAGTGAGGGGAAACGTGGCGCGAAAAGCTCGGGTGCGCTGAAGAAATACTCTGATAGCACCGCAAAGCATTCTGCCGGTTCCGTCGCTGCATAGGCATCAATACTGGCGGCATTTTCGCCGACCAGGTCGATTTCGTCCTGAATGTTGCTCATTGCAGCATGGAGATCGTGTTCCCAACCTGCGATATCACGCAGGGGAATCATCGGAATACCGCTGGCTCGATCATCATTTCGCGTATCCAGTTTATGCGCGACTTCATGAAATATCAGATTAAACCCTGATGCATCAAAGGAGTCGTGCACGTCAAGCCAGTTAAGGACAATAGGACCTTGCTGCCAGCTTTGACCGGACTGTACGACACGCTGATTGTGCACAAGACCAATGTCATCTTGCCACTCGTCGTCTACCACAAAAGGAGCCGGATAGATGAGCACCTCATGAAACCCATCAAGCCAGTCAATACCAAGCTCCAGTACTGGCAAGCAGAACAGTAACGCGATACGCGCACTTTTAAGCTCATCAAGCGCAAAGCCTTGCAAGGGTACCAGGCGTTTTTGCTGTAAAAAACGGTCCGCAAGGCGGACGAGTTTGTCTTGCTCTGCAGGCGTAAGTGTCGCCAGAACAGGTATGGCTAAAGCCTGCTCCCACGGCAGAGCGGTGACAGCAGATGAATCATTTGCTTTCCAGGGCCACTTAATCATGTTACTCGCTCGCAAAGTCATCTCTTGAACGGAAAACTACTATACCGTGACTGTGAAAATGCCGCACTAGTGGGGCACATGGTAGCGACCTGAACAGGACCGCCCAAGAAAACGATAACAGCGTCTTCTCTGTGCCATTATTCAAACACTTACCAGAAAAGCTTTCAACGACGCGAGTCACAGTTGAGCAGTTCAGCATGAGTTATTTAATATATGACTAAATTTTAGACAAAGATAAATATCGGATATGTGAATGGGTGGGGTTGAAGGGGGCGTTAAAAAACCCGCTTGCGCGGGCTTAGGTATCTAAACAATATGGGGGCAATATTAGAACTGGTAAATCAAACCAACGCCAACAACGTCATCAGTGGCGATGTTTGCAGCATCGTAGAAGTCGTCATCACCATCCAGCAGGTTGATTTTGTAATCGACGTAGGTAGAGAAGTTTTTGTTGAAGTAATAGTTTGCACCGACAGATACGTATTTAACCAAGTCTTTGTCGTTCCAGTCGTTGTCATAAGCCGCGTTATCCATTAAGTTTTTACCTTTAGATTGCAGGTAAGAAATCTCTGGGCGCAGACCGAAGTCGAACTGGTATTGTGCAGTCACTTCAAAGTTCTGAGTTTTGTTTGCAATACCAATATCGCCAAATGGCGTCATGTTGCGAGTTTCTGCATACATAGCTGCCAGATAAATATTATTGGCGTCATATTTCATACCCAGAGTCCAGACATCCGCAGTATCACCACCTGCCATCAATGCGCCTGCGCTGCTGGCCTGTTCATTAGTACGGTCTGAAGAGGCGTACGCAGCACCCGCGCTAAAGCCCATACCGAAGTCATAAACAGTTGATAAGCCCCAACCATCGCCGTTCTGGAAGCGAACGTCACGACCGTTGTTGGTGCCTTCCTGATCTTCGTTTAGATTGGTGCTTTCGTTTGCACCCTGGTACTGAACAGCAAAACTCAAACCTTCAACTTCACCGAAGAAGTCAGAGTTACGGTAAGTTGCAACACCATTTGCGCGACCGGTCATGAAGTTGTCGGTCCAGGTGTAAGAGTCGCCACCGAATACAGGCAGCATGTCGGTCCACGCTTCAATGTCATACACAACACCATAGTTACGGCCATAATCGAATGAACCGTAATCACCGTATTTCAAGCCCGCAAAGGCCAGACGGGTGAAGGCGCTGTTGCTGTTGTCACCATTTTCGGTGTTATTAGCGTACATTTTGTATTCCCACTGGCCGTAACCGGTGAGTTCATTTGTAATCTGGGTTTCGCCTTTAAAACCAATTTGGACGTAGGTACCGTCGCCGTCATCAGAAGCATTATCAGAGAATGTATGACGAGCATCCACTTTGCCGGACAAGTCCAGTTTATTGCCATCTTTATTATATATTTCTGCTGCATTTGCAGCACCCATTGCCAATAAAGCAGGGATCACCAGTGCCAGTGCTGTTCTTTTCATTTGTATATTCCTTTAGACCATAATTATTATGAACAATGAGTTGTATTAAGCCCCTCAACAACCGTATTAATCCTATTACAATTCGTTCAGGTTTTTTATCAAAAAAGATGTAACTTAATTATTATAAATAAGACGAATTGTAACGCGGTAATAATCCAATAACGCATTGATATTAATGGGTATTGTTTATTTTTATGAAGTGTATTCATGTGTTATTTGTATGTATTTATATGTTTTAATGTATTGGTTTTATATATCAAAAGGTTTATTTATTTTGCATGTCTCTTTATTATTAAATATGACTTTTAGTGCTGGTTAAATAACTCTGGTGATGATTTTTAATTGTAGTTAATTTGGTTTAAGTAAGGCTTTAAATAATATCAACCACGCCTAAACCCTCAAAGGGGTGTAGAAAATGAGTGGATATCAAAATATTTTTATTGTTAATCTCATGAAAAATAACACTATATCTTACAATTTTAAGAGTCCTCTTAATTAAAAAGAGGCACTTTAGGCTGTCAAAAAGTGGTGAAAATGTGATAAAAATCACACCAGGAGATGGGGGGCCATCGCATAAACAAGCTAAGCGATTGAGAGACTTATGTCAGACGTTATGGACGTGAAACCGACCCGGACACCGGGCGGGAAGATGGCACTGTGGTTATTTTATGGGTTCTGCCTATATACGGTTTGGGCTGTGCTGCGTTATTTTTGGGTGGTGAGCAATGTGACTGGCGGGGATTTGGGCTCGCTGAGTGGAAAACTTCTTGGAGCATTGATGGGGTTGCTGGTTCTGGGGTCTGTAGCGGCATTATTGGGTGGCCTTGCCTGGTATACTCGTGCCAGATGAATGAATCGTGCCAGGGTGGGCTATTGTCAGAGTGAAACTTGCTAATTTTGTGATCTTGTACTCATATTAAGTACCGGGTCCAGCTACGAAGTAAGGAGTACGTATGCCGATAGCCCACTGGCAAGTGCGTTTCGAAGAGTATTTGCACCACAACTGGTTGCAAGATGATAAAGCCCACGATGTGGCCCATTTCCGGCGCGTATGGAAAACCGCGCAACAAATCATGGAAACAACAGAAGCCGATCGGCTAGTGGTACTCACTGCTTGTTACTTCCATGACATCGTCAATTTGCCAAAAAATCATCCTGAGAGACATCTCGCCTCAACGCAGGCGGCACAAGAAACGCTGCGCATTCTTGATGCGCATTTTCCCGATTTTCCTCACCCGCTGTACGATGCGGTCGCACATGCGGTGCGGGCTCATAGCTTCAGTGCTGAAATTGCACCACAAACCCTTGAAGCGAAAATTGTGCAAGATGCTGACCGCCTGGAATCATTAGGCGCAATAGGCCTTGCGCGCGTGTTTTACACTTCCGGAGCGTTAGGTCGTCCATTGTTTGACAGCGAAGATCCGCTGGCGCATTTTCGTGAACTCAATGATGCCACTTACGCACTCGACCATTTCCAGAAAAAATTACTGAAACTTCCTGAAACTATGCAAACCGAAGCTGGGCGAAAATTGGCCTGGCACAATGCCGATTTTTTAGTGCATTACATGGCCAAGTTGTGTGCTGAGCTGAAAGGTGATTACTGCGGTATTGATCGCAACGTCGTCGACCAATTTACCTCGCAAAAATTATCCTCATAAAAATTCCTTTCTAAAACTAAAAGGATGCCCGCATGGCTTGCGGGCTGTACTGTTTTTCTCTGGGTCAAATCAGTGATAAAGTTGCACTCTATTTTCCCTAAATTGGTTCATGATGAACGACTTCGACGCTATTGCCGAGCAACTCTCACAACAATCACAACGCCAGCAACAACAGCAATTAGAAGAAGACTACGGGTTAGTCAGCCGCATTCTGGAAATCTATGACCAGAAAACGGTGGCTCATCATTTGCGCCAGGTCAGTGGCGACTGGACGCGTGAATCGCTAAACCGCTGGTATAACCGTAAATCATCGCCTCGCACACTGACCCCCGCAGAAAGTGCAATGCTGCAAAGTATGTTACCTGCGCTACCTGCACACCACGGGAAATACGCATTTAAGTTCGTCGATTTATTTGCCGGTATTGGCGGTATTCGTAGCGGGTTCGAAGCGATTGGCGGGCAATGCGTGTTTACCAGTGAGTGGAATAAATTCGCGGTGCGCACTTATAAAGCCAATTGGTACTGTTGCCCAGAAAATCATCAGTTCAATCAGGATATCCGTGATGTCACCCTTAGCCACCGTGACGATGTTAGCGATGAACAAGCCACTGCACATATTCAGGCCACCATGCCGGATCACGATGTACTGCTGGCGGGTTTCCCCTGCCAGCCGTTTTCCCTGGCGGGTGTGTCGAAGAAAAATGCGCTAGGCCGCGCTCACGGCTTTGCTTGCGAAACGCAGGGTACGCTGTTCTTCGATGTTGCTCGCATCATTGACGCGAAACGCCCGGCCATCTTTGTGCTGGAAAACGTGAAGAATTTAAAAAGCCACGATAAAGGCAATACCTTCCGCATCATTATGGAAACTCTGGATAGCCTGGGTTATGAAGTATCTGATGCGGCAATAATGGGGGCTGGTGACCCTAAAATTATCGACGGTAAAAATTTCCTTCCTCAGCATCGCGAACGTATTGTGCTGGTGGGTTTCCGTCGTGACCTCAGTCTGCACCAAGATTTCACGCTGCGTAAACTCAGCGAGTGTTATCCGCAACGCCGCCCAACGTTTAATGAACTACTGGAACCGGCAGTGGATGCTAAATATATCCTAACGCCGACTCTCTGGAAGTACCTCTACAACTACGCGAAAAAACATCAGGCCAAGGGCAACGGTTTTGGTTACGGTTTGGTTGACCCGACGAATCCCGCCAGTGTGGCACGTACTTTATCCGCGCGTTATTACAAAGATGGAGCAGAAATCCTTGTGGATCGCGGCTGGGATAAATCACAAGGCGAAGCCGATTTTGATAATGCGGATAATCAACTGCGCCGCCCACGTCGTTTAACTCCGCGTGAATGTGCGCGTTTAATGGGGTTTGAAGCGGTGCAGGGGAGTGCGTTTCGTCTTCCGGTGTCAGATACACAAGCTTATCGGCAGTTTGGTAATTCGGTGGTGGTACCTGCGTTTGCTGCGGTCGCAAAACTGCTGGAGCCGCTAATAAAACGTGCGGTCAAGCAACGCCTGGCGAAATAGCATAAGAAGGAAGGCAGATGGCTGATGTGCATAGCAAAGCGATTCGCAGCAAGAATATGCGTGCCATTGCGACACGCGATACAGCTATCGAAAAACGGCTCGCTACCTTATTAAGCGAGTGTGGCTTTCCCTTTCGTGTACAGGATGCTTCCCTTGCCGGGCGGCCAGATTTTGTCATTGATGAGCAGCGTTGCGTTATCTTTGCGCATGGCTGTTTCTGGCATCACCATCATTGCTATTTGTTCAAGGTTCCTGCCACGCGTACCGAGTTTTGGCTTGATAAGATTGGCAAGAATGTCGAGCGTGATAAGCGCGATGTACAGCGTTTATTAAGCGAAGGTTGGCGAGTGCTTCTGGTGTGGGAATGTGCACTGCGAGGCCGCGGTAAACTGAGTGATGTCGCACTTTGCGAACGCCTGGAGGAGTGGGTTTGTAGTGGCGGGCATCATGCACAAATCGACACACTTGGAATACACGAGCTTAATGACGACGGGTGGCACACGCCACCCGAAAGCTGATTACTTCTCAACATTACAGACTGTCACTACCGGCTTTGGGGGCAGCAGATATTTCCCCAGAGTGACCAACACAACGGCAAAGATAATCACGCCAAGCGCCAACCATTCCACGGGGGATAAACTTTCCCCGGCAAAACCCGTACCCAATAACACCGCAACCACGGGATTGACATAGGCGTAGCTGGTGGCAACCGCTGGCGCGACATTACGAATCAGGTACATGTAGGCGCTGATGGCAATAATCGAACCAAATAGCGAAAGATAAGCCACCGCCGCGAAACCCGCCGCAGTTGGTAAAGACGTGAGGTGTTCGCCAGTTAACGCAGAGGCTGTCAGCAAAACAATCCCAGCGGCCAGCATTTCAACGGCTCCCGCCATTAAGCCGGTCGGTAATTCAATACGTGAGCCGTAGACTGAACCAAAAGCCCAGCTTAACGAACCAATCAAAATTAGCATTGCTCCCCATGGATTACCGCTTAGGTTTCCGCCGCTATTGAGCAAGACGATACCCCCAAGGCCAATGGCTATCCCGAGCCATTCCAGCTTACGGGTCTGAATGCCAAATAAGCGGCTAAAGCACAGTGTGAAGAGTGGAACTGTCGCCACCATCACGGCAGCAATGCCAGAAGGAACATGTTGATGCTCAGCAACTGTCACAAAACCATTGCCCACTGCCAGCAATAACACGCCAATCAGTGCGGCGTTAAGCATTGGGCGCAGAGTGGGCAATTTATGGCCTCGTAGCAATAACACCGTCATGAGTAATACCCCTGCGGCCATAAATCGCACACCAGCCATCATAAATGGAGGCCAGCTTTTCACCCCAACGGCGATGGCAAAGTAAGTGGAGCCCCAGATGATATACAACGCAAACAATGCGGCAACCAGCGGCAGCCATTGACCCGAACGAACACGCATACTTCCTCTCTTTACCCGTCATACTTCAAGCTACATGTGCGTTGGTAATACCGCCCCGTCCATGGGTCTTGCCCCTACGAAGACGCAGCAAGCTGTGTTCAAATCTGCTCCTGGTAGATTTGTCCTCGTTCACCCCAGTTACTTACCAGGGTAAGCTCCTGAGGATTCACTGCGCCGCCGCCTTTCTGCAACTCGAATTATTTAGGGTAACTAACGCTGATAGAGCGAATAGTTAACGTCAAAACTGTCGTTCTGGCGAGGTTTTTACTTGTTGTTGGATTGTTAATTTTTATTGACATCAGAGTTTGATTTTCGATAGCAATCTTTTGTTCCATACTGAGTACAGACTAACAAAGAAGGATACTTATTTTGGCTGGAAGTAGCTTATTAGCATTGCTGGATGATATCGCCACGTTGCTGGACGATATTTCGATGATGGGGAAACTGGCGGCGAAGAAAACGGCCGGGGTACTGGGCGATGATCTGTCGCTCAATGCGCAACAAGTTTCTGGCGTGCGGGCCAATCGTGAAATACCTGTTGTCTGGCAGGTCGCGAAGGGATCCGCCATCAATAAGGTGATTCTCGTTCCGCTAGCGTTGATTATCAGTGCTTTTGCTCCCTGGGCCATCACGCCTTTATTGATGATTGGCGGGGCTTTCCTGTGTTATGAAGGCGTTGAAAAGGTGGTGCACTCCCTGCATGAGCGTAAACACAAAGAAACTCCGGAAGACCAGCGGCGGCGACTGGAGGCTATTGCGGCTCAGGACCCATTGGTTTACGAAAAAGATAAAGTGAAGGGTGCCATTCGAACGGACTTTATTCTCTCTGCCGAAATTGTTGCTATCACCTTAGGGATTGTGGCAAATGCTCCTTTGCTAAACCAAGTGCTGGTTTTGTCTGGGATTGCAATCGTTGTGACCGTCGGGGTGTATGGACTGGTCGGCATCATCGTGAAACTGGATGACCTCGGTTTTTGGCTGATAGAAAAAAGCTCGAAAGTCGCTCGTGGCATCGGTAAAGGGCTATTAATACTGGCTCCATGGCTGATGAAATTCCTGTCAGTGGTTGGGACGTTGGCGATGTTTTTGGTCGGCGGCGGTATTCTGGTGCATGGCATTCCAGTCCTCCATCACGTCATTGAAGACCGGGCGCAGCAGATGGGTAGCCTCGTGCATTGGCTTGGTCCAACCCTGGCAAATCTGGTTATCGGATTTATCATTGGGGCTATTGTGCTGGCAGTCGTCAATGGCATAAGCCGCCTGCGTAACAACAAAGCTCACTAATTTTTTGCATATATTTTACATTTAACCAGGTAAAACAGCAGGTCATTGTCTATAACTGTAGTAGTTTTCACCCCTGATAAAGGAGGCAGTTATGGTCTTTGTAGTCAGCGATGAAGTCCAACCTAAGAATGGTGGCCCAAGGATGATTGTTACCGGGTTTTCCAGCGGTATGGTGGAGTGTCGTTGGTATGATGGTTATGGTGTAAAACGTGAGGCCTTCCG
>DATERH010000127.1:0-8652 GCA_035271785.1 Buttiauxella sp. | reverse complement strand
TGGTGGCAGGGGTTTTCATTCGGCTTCTCCTTGTGTGGGCGCGTAAGATACTCTGTGAAGCCTGCGGGGTAAATACGCCACGCCAATTTCATCACTGAATGAGGTCTTATGTCCGCGAAACGCTATTACTACGAACCTGCCAACGGCCATGGTTTGCCGCACGACCCGTTGAACGCCATTATCGGCCCTCGCCCTATTGGCTGGATTGCGTCTTACAACCAGCAAGGTCAGCGCAATCTGGCACCATACAGTTTCTTTAACTGTTTTAATTATCGTCCACCAATTATTGGTTTCGCCAGCAGCGGCTGGAAAGACAGCGTACAAAATATTCTTGAGACCAAAGAGTTCGTCTGGAACCTGACTACACGTGAATTGGCCGAACAGATGAATGAAACCTCCGCTTCCCTCCCCCACGGTGAAGATGAATTTACCCGTGCCGGATTGACAGCGGTTGCAGGACGCAAAGTCAAAGCCAGTCTGGTAGCAGAAAGTCCGGTCAATTTCGAGTGCCGCTTGTCTCAATGCATTCAGCTAACGAGTGCCGACGGGACGGCTATCAATACCTGGCTTGTGTTAGGAGAAGTTGTCGCCGTTCATATCGATGAATCCCTGCTTAAAGATGGCATTTACCAGACCGCACAGGCAAAACCGGTGTTGCGCGCAGGGGGCCCATCGGCTTATTACACCATTGATGAAGCTCATCGTTTTGACTTAACTCGCCCCGACGCTTGATAAAACCAACGAAATCATGACCCTGTATCCATATGATTTGTAAGAATTTCGTCAAGTAATGTCGTTCAAAAAATGAGCATGAGTTAATCAGTTTTTTGCGCCTTTTATTTACTGCATTACACCTACACTTTTAATGCTGGTGTTTTTTTAACCAGCACCCCTAAAGTGAGAGGATGTGATTATGAAAAAATTGCTGTATTTTTCTGCAGTTGTCACCCTTGCGGCATTACCGTTTGCTTCTATGGCCGATGAACAACTCTCTGAAATCAACACCAGTCAACTTCGTCCGGCAGGCACGGTTTCTGTCTCTGGTGCGGCTAATCTTGACGATCTACAAGCCAAGCTTGGAGAGAAAGCGAAGGAACAAGGTGCAAAAGGTTTTGTGGTTAACTCTGCCAGCGGTGACGAACGCATGTTTGGCACCGCGACTATTTATAAATAGTATGAATAGTTTGTCCCCAGGGTATTTGTAATAACGGCTTCTATATCAGGAAGCCGCTTTTATTTATGAAGCAATCACATGATACTTTTATCAATTATCTGTGAATGATCTCACTTTATTCGCTCCTGACTATGTCTACTGTATGCAGCACAAGAATTGTCTCTTGTGATTACTTACGGAGCGGTAACAATGAAAAACCTGATGGCCGCAATAGAAGCAAAACTGATGCCGCTTGCGGGAAGAATGGCGCAGCAACGCCACCTCGGCGCAATCCGTGATGCTTATATCTCGTTTATGCCGTTTATTATTGTTGGTTCAATCCTGCTGGTTATCTCATCCTTCCCAAGTACTGCCTATCAGCAGTTTATGGCTTCGATTTTTGGTGAAAGTTGGTCTGTGACTATCGAAATCCCCTTTAATGCCATCTTCTCGACCATGGCAGTATTTATTAGTTTTTTGGTTGCCTACCGTCTGGCCGAACGTTATGACATCGATAAAATGTCTGCCGGAATTTTGTCTCTCTCCTGCTTTTTAATCCTGACCCCTTTTGCCAAAACCCCGGAGATCGGCAACCTGATCCCTATGGAATGGCTTGGCTCGAAAGGCCTGTTTGTCGCGATGTTGGGCGCACTCGCGAGTACCGAACTGTTTGCCTGGATGCTGCGTCAGAACTGGGTGATTCGCATGCCTGATGGCGTGCCGCCAGCTGTACAAAAATCCTTTGCTGCACTGATTCCTTCACTGCTGATTCTGGTGATTGCTCTGGCGGTTCGCGTGTTATTTTCCAAAACGGATTACCACACTATTCACCAGTTTGTGTATGAAGCCCTGGCGACACCTATCCGTCATTTTGGTACTTCATATATTGGCGCGCTGTTCACCTGCTTTAGCATTACCAGCTTGTGGTCGGTTGGAATTAACTCCGGTTCGATAGTCAACGGCATCCTGCGTCCTTTCTGGATGGAAAATCAGATGGATAACCTGACAGCGACACAAGCAGGTTTGCTACCACCGCATGTGGTGACCGAGCAGTTTTACGACATGATTTGGATGGGGGGTGCGGGCGCTACTTTGTCTCTGGTGATTGCTATGCTGCTATTTGCCCGTAGCCAGCATATTAAAAATGTTTCACGCCTCGCTGTAGGTTCTTCCCTGTTTAACATTAATGAGCCGGTACTGTTTGGCCTACCCGTCATTATGAACCCGATAATGCTTATCCCGTTCAATCTCGTTCCCCTGGTGTTGGTTACCGTACAGTACATCACTATGTCGCTAGGCTGGGTCGCCACAACAACCGGCGTGTATATACCCTGGACGCTACCTCCGGTGCTAAGCGGTTTCATTGTTACCGGGCATCTGAGCGGCGCAGTCATCCAACTGATTAACCTGCTCATTGGCGCCATTATTTATTTGCCATTCCTTAAAGTTGTGGACAAGCAATATCGGGCCAATGAAACCCCGGTCGTTTCTGCGTCCACTAAACCCGCCACGGAGTAAGTAAAACATGACGTTATCGAAAAACTGGGGCGTGATTGCGACCTGGCGCATGGCCTGGGAAGGGGTCAGTGAAGCCGCACAAATGTTGCAAAAGCAAAATGCTGCCAGCGAAGCGGCAGTACGCGCGGTGACATATGTTGAAGATTATCCTTTCTACAAATCCGTCGGTTACGGCGGATTGCCAAACGAGCAAGGCGTGGTTGAGCTTGACGCCGCATTTATGGATGGCTCAACGCTTGCCATAGGTGCGGTTGCCAGCATTCGCGATATTGCCAACCCGATACTTGTGGCACAGGCATTAAGCCGGGAAAGATTTAATAGTTTTATGGTGGGTGAAGGTGCGCAAACCTGGGCTTTAGCCCACGGGTTTGAACGCAAAAATATGCTGACGGAACGTGCTCATCAACATTATCTGAAACGAAAGCGTGAAACGTTAGATAGAGGCCTTAGCCCCTACACCGGCCACGACACTGTGGGTGTCGTTACGCTCGATCAAAATCAGCAAATGTGCGTGGCGACCTCCACCAGCGGGTTATTTATGAAACGCCCAGGACGTGTGGGCGACTCGCCGGTTTCCGGTTCGGGATTTTATGCCGATAGCCAGATTGGTGCTGCAACGGCAACTGGTCTTGGGGAAGACCTGATGAAAGGCTGCATCAGCTATGAAATTGTTAGTCGCATGGGTCGCGGCATGACGCCACAACAGGCAGCTGAATCAGCAGTTTACGATCTCGAAAGCCAGCTGATTGCCCGCTATGGTCGCGCCGGGGACTTATCGGTGGTTTGCATGAATAAGCACGGAGAGTACGGTGCCGCAACGACCATTGATAACTTCTCGTTCTCCGTTGCTACCCCCACCCAACCCCCGGCGGTGTTTTTGACCACACGCGAAGGCAAGCAGACGTTAATTCGCCCCGCAGATCAGGCGTGGCTTGATGCCTATCACCAACGTGTCACCTCGGAGGTGATCGTATGAAATGCCAGCTAACTAGCCATGCACAATGCCCAACAGACGCGCATTTGATACTGTGGAAAACACACGCCAGAGCGTGGCCTCAAGCGTTGCGCCCGTTGCTGGATGAAATGGCGCTGCGGGAAGAATCACAAACCACGACTTTCGGTTTAAACAGTATTTGCCAACAGCTTACTCTATTATCTTCAACCGACATCGAACGCCCCGACGTTTTGCGCCAGCTAACGGAATATTTGTATACCGTTTTGGCAAGCCCGGCTTCACACCCTGTCGCCATAGATATTTCCGGTTTTGATCTGGCAAACCGTGTCGTGTTTGCCCGCCTGCGCACGTTCCTGGTGGCGGCGATGAACCGTTTTTATCAGCTCCCGCAACTGGGCTACAAGGCAGAACAACCCGCCAACAACGGGCAACTTTGGCTGTTAACGGCTGAGCACAGTGAGAGAGCGCTTGAACTGGCCGCCCAAACCCAGGCGATTGCCAATGGGATGTTACTTTCCCGCATGCTTTCCGATACACCTGCCAATGACTGTCGTCCACAGGATATCGCCCGGCAGGCAGAAGAATGGGCAAACGACCATCTGCAAACTCACTGTGACATCCTTGACGAAAACACCATTCATGAACTCGGAATGGGTTGTCTGGAAGCCACAGGAAAGGGCAGCAGCAACCCGCCACGCCTTGTCACTCTCCGCTGGCAAGGTGCGCATGAAAACACTCCGTACTATGCCTTCGTTGGCAAAGGTATTACCTTCGACACGGGGGGTTTGTGGCTCAAAGAAGGTGAAGGCATGCGCACCATGAAATACGATATGTGTGGTGCTGCCACGGTGTTCGGGCTGATGGAAACCGTCAAACAGCTGCAATTACCCCTAAATGTGGTTGCTGTGATGGCCCTGGCAGAAAATATGCCTGGGGAAAAGGCGATGTTGCCAGGAGATGTGGTGAAGTCTCACGCTGGACTTAACGTCGAAATTATCAATACGGACGCCGAAGGCCGTCTGGTGCTGGCAGATGCTCTCAGCTATACCGCAGCCCGTTTCAAACCGGCTGCATTAATTGACGTCGCCACTCTGACCGGGGCGGTGGTCAAAGCGTTGGGATATGATATTTCCGGCCTGATGAGTAACCATGTGCAACTTAGTCAGCAATTGCAGCAGGCTGCCGAGTTAACGCAAGACCGAGTCTGGCCTCTGCCCCTGGATGAAAGTTTCGATCCGCAAGTCAAAAGTCATATTGCCGATCTCACCAACACGCCACCAAACAATGCGGCTATCGCCGTCTCCGCAGCCCATTTTTTAAGTAAGTTTTGTCATCAGTCGCCATGGGCACATTTAGATGTCAGTGGCACCGCATTGAGCCGCGGGAAATTCACCCAAGCCAGTGGCCGCCCAGCTCTGTTACTGACGCAGTACTTACTCGATCTTTGCGAAGGAAACATCAATGAAAAAGATTCTACTGGCATGGTAAATGATGACAAGATCTCGACCACGCCTTGAGTCTGCTCGACTAAACTGTGAAAATTCGAGTTGTGGACCATGCTCTTGGCACTTGATTAACAGGCTTTCAACCACGCAGCCGGTGTGAGATTTTTCAACCGGTTGCGGATAATCCGGTGATTAAGCAAATCTTCAAATTCCAGCAAAACCGCACCAAAACCCAACCGCTTATCGTAACGCTCGCCATTCAGTAGCTGCTCAAGAGATTGCTCCCACTCACCACAGGCAGCCTTTTCCAGCCATTCTTCTGGCGGAGCTTCACGCAATGGCACCTGGAGTTGTTGTGCCAGAAGCTGTGTGAGTTCAGTAGAACGCGTGGTTAATGAACGCACCTGCAACAGTAAGCCTTGTTGTAAAAAGCCCACCAGCGCATCCAGGGATTGAGCGTCACCACGCTCTCGCAGCGCCACAGCAATAAAACCCGAAACAGGATCGCTAAACACCATCAGGCTGCCATGTTTATGGCTAATGAACTCCGGCAGCGGGAAAACATCCAGTCGTAGATGACCGACGGGGTGTTTCAAATCAGGTTTAGTCAAACGGGATTGCTGCCAGTTTTGCAGGGTACGGCTGACACTTGCACGGGAAATGCCCTGTTGTACCAGTAACTGTGCCGCTTCCAGCAGTTCGTCAAGCGAAAGAGAGAGCCGCACGCGTAGAAACACCAGCATCGCCTCCTGCTCATGGCTCAGGGCGCGATGAATGGTATTAGGCCGATGAGATTTATCATAACAGTCATCTCGCTTACGCCAGCGCCTGACGGTATCGACAGAGATATTCAGCTCCTCTGCCAGTTCACTGTCAGTTTTTTCAGAGCTTTGAATATATTTGCGAGTTCGCGGCGTCGTGGTGGCGTTGGAGTGCAGCTTAATCTCCATCAGTCCCCTTCTGGTATGCGGTTAAGTAAAGTCTTCATTATAAAAGCAAGTTAGCAGGCGAAAAGAGTCATTCGATACATTATCGTAAAAATTGCGCGCAAGCGATTGCAGGTCAGAGCAGGCCAGAGCTTTCAAAAAAAGTAGCAAAAGATGCGGTAAACGAAGCGGATGTAAAGATATATAAACCGCAATGATAATTCGCACGCTAATCATTTTTAATTTCAATGATTTAATATAAATTCAAATTTTTTGAACAAGGCGGTCAATTCTATTCGATTTATTATTCTGCTTAAAAGTGTGACCATAATCACATCGACGAAACATCGTCACCCTAAACAGAATAACCTGCGAGAAATTAACTATGAAAACCATCAAATATGCTGTAGCTGCCATCGCCCTTTCTACTCTTTCTACTCTTTCTTTTGGTGCGTTCGCTGCACAATCCATCAATCCTGCTGAAGCTCAGAATTTAAACAAAGTCGGTGTGGTTTCAGCAGAAGACGCAACAACACTTGACGGTCTGGAAGCAAAACTGGCTGAAAAAGCACAAGCTGCAGGTGCAACAGCGTATTCCATCACTTCTGCTAACACCAACGGCAAAATGAGTGGGACTGCGGTTATCTACAAATAACCCTGCACTACTGCCCAGATTTATACCCAAAATAATTCGAGATGCATCGCGGCGGCAAGAGAGCAAATCCTGATGAGCTTACACAAGTAAGTGATGAGGGTGAGTGACGTAGCCAACAAAGATGCAACTTGAAGTATGACGGGTAACCCTCATTATTTTGGAGCACTGCTCCACACTGATTGACTCTGTTATTACCCTTGTTGCCCGCGGATATTTACCGCGGGCTTTTTTTTGTCTCTTTTCCGTTAAACAGCCACGAATCAGAAGGCCTGATTCACACGGGTTAAGCCATCCTCAAGGGTTGCAACTTCACCGGTCGCTAACAGGCAACAAGCCATTTGTGTTTTTAATGCGTCCGGAATAGGTTCCACGCCTGCAACGCAGCGTTCTATCCAGCGGGCAGTCACTTCTGGGTCTTTCCCGACAGGGAGCACCACTTCTTCATCACTGACTTCCGTTTGACGCTCGCTGACTATGCGCGTGCCTAACGTGTCGATAAGCGTAATCTGCGGGCAGCGTTGCGGATTGGCATACACCTCCCCTTCTGTACCGTGCATCAACAGGCCGCGCCCACCAATATCAGCAAAGAATTTTGCCACCTTCGGGACATATTCAGGATGTGAAACGCTTGCCAGACGCAGCGCAGCATCTTCTTCAAACGGTGTAGCCAGTTTGGCGAGCGTGTGGGCGCTATTGCGCACGCCCATCCGCCAGCGCATGGCGAGTTGCTCTTCCATTGGCGGGCAAAGCGCACTGATTGGGATATAAACCGGATGATGTGTATCCAACTGGGCTTGCGCCTGACCCGCATGCAGCGTCGGCTCAATCCCCATCAGCTGAAAAATCGTTTCGGTTAAGACGCGCGTCGGATCGTGGCTTACCCCATGCACCACCACCGGGAAACCGAGGCGGTTGAGTAACATCGCCAGCAACGGTGTCAGGTTTGCTTGTTTGCGTGCACCGTTATAAGAAGGAATAACGATAGGCATCGGCTTATTAACCGGTGGCGTCAGGGAGATCAGGTGATGCTTCATTGCGTCATAAAAGCCCAGCATTTCTGCGTCGCCTTCACCTTTGATACGCAGCGCAATCAGCACGCCGCCGAGTTCCAGTTCCGGCACCTCACCTCTGAGCATATGAGCATATAAGCCGCGAGCGGTGTCAAAATCCAGATCGCGTGCATGGTTCTTACCACGCCCGACTTCTTTAATGATCTTACGGTAGTCCACTCAGAGTCTCCTTTCTATTTCTTATTTGTACGTTTGCGCCGCACCGGGGTCTTTTTCAGTGTGGTATCAATCAGTTTAGCCGCTGGCGCTTCAGGTTGGCTTATTGGAAATACTGGCAATGCACCCAGTAAACGCTGACCATAATTTTTGGTCAACAACCGTCGGTCATAAATGACCACCTCACCATAACAGCCGTGACTACGAATTAAACGCCCTACTTGTTGAATAAGATTAAATGAAGCGCTCGGTAAACTCTGTACTTCAAATGGATAGCGTTTCAGGGTTTTTAACCACTCACCTTCGGTGAGCACCACTGGGCTGTCGATGGGCGGGAACGCGATTTTGTGGATATGCACCTGGCTGAGTAAATCACCTTTCAAATCAAGGCCCTCAGCAAAAGATTGTAAGCCAATCAGCACACTGGTTTCACCTTGTTCAACGCGTTTACGGTGCGTTTCCACGAGGCGATAACGTGGCTGGTCGCCCTGCACTAACAGAGTCAGGCGCAGATCAGTGACATGGGTCAGGAATACCTGCATTGCCCGGTTACTGGCAAACAGCACCAGCATGCCTTTATGCTCACCTTTTGCCAATTCAGCACGGAAAAATGCAGCCATTTCAGCCAGATGTTGCGCTTCGTTTTCCATGGTCGGTTCAACCGTCAACTGCGGGATAACCAGCTTTCCCTGCTCGACATGATTAAACGGTGAATCCAGCGCAATAAAACGATCGCCCGCGTTTTCGTCAAGCCCGCTCATCTCTTTCAAGCGG
>DATERH010000126.1:0-5869 GCA_035271785.1 Buttiauxella sp. | reverse complement strand
ACAATTACACGGCTTTGATTTCTTCACGTCTGGTCATGCTTCTGTTGCGATTGAACCACGCGCTCCTCAATGCGCCTTTCCAGAACACGATCATGATTTTTTTGAAATTGTGATTGTTGAAAATGGAACGGGGATACATGTTTTCAATGGTTTACCCCATACCCTCAGCAAAGGGATGGTGTGCTTTGTTCGTGACCACGACCGGCATTTATACGAGCACACCGAAAACCTGTGTCTGACAAACGTGCTTTATCGTTCCCCCCAGGCATTTCAGTTCATTTCTGGACTGGATAAGCTGCTGCCGCAGGAAGAAGAAGGAAACTACCCTTCGCATTGGCGTGTCAATCAGTCAGTTTTGCAGCAAGCTCGCCCGCTTATCGATCAAATGGCGCAATGCAATAGCGACAACATCCACTCCATCGCCAGCCGCGAAGTGCTGTTCATGCAATTGTTAGTGCTGCTGCGTAAAACCAGCCTGAATGAATGCGGTACTGAATGTGGTAAAGATAATGATATGCAGCTTAGCCATTTGATTATGTGGCTTGAGGATAACTTTGCCGCTGATGTCAATTGGGAGCAGTTGGCTGATACGTTTTCTCTGTCACTGCGTACTTTGCATCGCCAAATGAAACAGCAAACAGGTTTGACACCTCAGCGCTACCTTAATCGTCTGCGTCTGATTAAGGCTCGCCATTTGTTGCGTCACAGCGAGGGGAGCGTGACTGACATTGCGTTTGACTGTGGATTTGGTGACAGTAACCACTTCTCTACCCTCTTTAAACGCGAGTTTAGTTGGTCACCGCGTGATATTCGCCAGGGGCGCGATACCCAACTTCAGTAACGCGAAGATAATCACCCTTTTAGTTTCACTTTAAAGAGATAATGATAGATCGATGTCTTTTTGAAATGAGCATTCTGTGACCAGCCAGCTAATTCTGCGAAAATCTGACTTCTTCTCGGGTACCGAGCAAGCCGTTAACGTGGCTGACCGCTATCCGCAGGATGTTTTTGCCGAGCATACCCATGAGTTCTGCGAGTTGGTCATTGTCTGGCGTGGAAATGGTTTACACGTTCTCAACGATCGGCCCTATCGCATCACGCGTGGCGATCTATTTTATATTCGTGCACAAGACCGCCACTCATACACCTCCGTAAACGACCTCGTTTTACAGAATGTCATCTATTGTCCTGAACGGCTGAAACTGAATCTTGACTGGAAAGCACTGATCCCAGGTTTTGAGGAAGGGTTGTTTCAACCATACTGGCGCCTTGGTAGCGGTGGCATGAATCCCGTACGGCAAATTATCACTCAGATAGAGCAAGAAAGCCGGAGTGCTGGCGCCTTTTCGTTTAGTTTGACTGAATCACTTTTTGCTCAACTGTTGATAACGTTGCACCGGTATCGCTATGCCGTGGACAGTGGGCCGGTGACGTCCAGCGAAACGCTATTAGATAAGCTAATTACTGCCCTGGTAGGAAATCTGGAACGTACGTTTGTGCTTGAGCAGTTCTGCCATGAAAATCAATGCAATGAGCGAGCTTTGCGGCAACAATTTCGTCAGCAGACAGGCATGTCCGTTAACCATTATTTGCGCCAGTTGCGGATTTGCCATGCGCAATATCTTCTTCGCCATACAGATTACATGATTAGTGAAGTGGCAACACGCTGTGGCTTTGAGGACAGTAACTATTTTTCAGTGGTGTTTACGCGGGAAACGGAGATGACACCGAGCCAGTGGCGACAACGTCATCCCATAATCTGAAGCACTGCACCCGGGTTTACCGAGTGCAGTGGCGGTGTTACATCACGCCCAACAGACGTGGTAAGAACAACGTAATTTCAGGGACATAAGTAATGACGAGCAAGACAGCAATGATGGCGACATAGAACGGAATCAGCGGTTTTATCACCTCTTCTACTTTCACCTTACCGACACTCGCCCCGACATACAGCCCACTTCCCACCGGCGGTGTTATGGTGCCAATCGCCAGGTTGTAGATCATCAGGATCCCGAAGTGCACCGGATCGACACCCAGTTTCACCATAATCGGCAGCAGAATAGGGGTGAAAATCAGGATCGCTGGGCCGATATCCATAAATGCACCAATCACCAGCAAGAAGATGGTGACGACGAGCAAGATAACCAGCTTGTTATCGGATATACCGAGAATCAAATCACTCAGCGCCGCAGGAATATTGGTTATCGACATAGAGAACGACATGGCTGAGGACGTCGCTAACAGGAACATAATAATCCCTGTCATCACCACAGTCTGAGTCAGGATGTCAGGCAGGTCTTTGATCTTGATAGTTTTGTATAAGCACATGGTGAGCAGTAACGTATACACCACGGCAATGGCAGAGGCTTCGATAGCCGTGAAGATCCCCTGCACAATCCCACCCACAATGATAACAATCAGCAGCAGGCTCGGAACCGCTTCAAGCGTCACTTTCAGCGCCATACCTTTTTGCAGCGCAAAGAAGACACGGTAGTTATTGCGTTTGGCAACAACCAGCGTAACCAGCATACAACCCACGCCCCATAAAACCCCCGCCACCAGGCCGCCAGCAAACAGTGCGGCGATAGAAGTACCGCCACTTGCCAGTGCATAAAGAATGAAAGCCGTCGTCGGTGGAATCAACATACCTGTCGGTGCGGAAGCGATATTCACTGCTGCTGCAAAACTACGGCTGTAGCCTTCTTTCGCACTCATCGGCACCATCACGCCACCAATAGATGTCGACGCAGCGATGGCAGAGCCTGAGATGGCACCAAACATCATGTTGCCGATGATATTGGTGTAAGACAGTGAGCCTGGCAGTTTGCCGGTAAACAGCTTCGCGAAGTTCACGAGTCTTGCGGCGACCCCACCGCTGTTCATTATCACCCCTGACAGCACGAAGAACGGCACGGCCAGCAAGGCAAAACTGTCGAGGCTGGAGAACATTTTCTGTGCGGTAGCAAACATCGAGATATCAAACGGTAATGCCAGCATCATCGTGCCGCAAGACGCAATAACGATGCAGATACCGATAGGTGCACCCATAGCGAGCAACACCACAAACACGCTGATTAGCGTGAAAGAGGCAAGGATTGGATCAATCATGTTGTTTCTCCATGGCAGCGCTGGAATCATTCTGAGTGTTCATTGCTTTAACTAAATCAATGATGTTCATCAGGCTGTAAATAATGATTAATCCGCCCGCCACAGGTAGCGCATAGTAAATTTTGCCCATCGGGATCCCCAGAGCCGGGGAAATTTGCAGCATGGAAATAGAGGAGATTTTCAGGCCGCCGATAATCAGCACCCAAATAGAGAAAGCAGCAAAGGTCACTTGCAGAATAATCATCCACCAGCGCTGAACCACTGGCGACACTTTATCTACCAACAGTGTCAGGCTGATGTGCTGGTTCTTCCCTGCCACGAACGACATGCCCAACATCGAGAGCCACACCAGAGAGAAACGCAGTAGTTCTTCTGATGTGGTACTTGGCACCCCAACGATATAACGGCTAATGACCTGCCAGCAGGCAACACACACCATGGCGGCCAGCAGCATACAACACACACTACCAAGGATTTGATCGAGCCTTTTTCTTAACGTGTCCATGTTACTATCCTGTAGAAATTAACTTTTAGCTGACTGAATGTTTTGATACAGCGAATAGAGGGCAGGTTTGTCTTTCAAACCCTCATAAATTGGCTGTACTGCGTCCTGGAAAGGTTTCTTATCAATCTCAAAGAACTCGACCTTGAAATCTTTCATCGCTTGTTGGCGAGTCTTTTCGATTTCCTGATCCCATGCCGCTTTTTCAAATTCAATCGACGCTTTTACTGCATCTTTAACGATCTGTTGTTGCTCAGGTGTCAGTTTTTCCAGCGTTAAGTTGCTCATCAGCAAAATGTCAGGAATACGGGTGTGCATGTCGTAGGTGTAGTAACGGGCAACTTCCCCGTGGCGGGCGATGGTCAGCGCAAATTCATTGTTTTCGGCGCCATCAAGAATGCCCTGTTGCAGCGAGGTGTAAACTTCGGCCTGACTCATAGCGATAGGTGAAGCACCCAGCAATTTAAGGGTGCGAATCGCAGTCTCACTTTGCATAACGCGGATTTTTTTGCCCTGCAGATCCTCAATTTTGCGCACAGGGCCTTTGCTCATATAAAAATTACGCGCACCTGAGTCATACCAACCAATACCAATAAAGCCTTGTGCCGCCGTTGATTGATAAACTGGCCCCATGACTTCAGGGTTATCCATCACTTTGTAATATTCTTTAACGTCAGCAAAGAGATACGGGAGAGAGAAGACACCATACATTGGCGAAAAGCTTTCCATCAGCCCGGATGACACTTTGGTAATGTCGACCACGCCCACTTGAGCCAGCTCAACCAGTTCGCGCTCGCCGCCAAGTTGGCCGTCCGGGAAATAAATGACTTTCACTTCACCCGAGGTTTTTTCTTCGATTTGATTGCCAAGAAAATGAAGCGCATCTTTAACGGGTTGGCTGTTTTCGGCGTACGCCAGTCTTAGTACCGTTTCAGCATGAGATGGAAAAGCCAGGATGGGTAAACAGCATAAAAGTAAGGTACTCAATCTCCGTGATATTTTCATAACTCCCTCAAAATAACTATGGTCTTTCGTATAGCAAAAATACGGGGCTTGCCGGAGTCATACCTTTTTCTTACTGCCATGCTGAGGGAAAAAGTGGCGTTGCGAGAAAGATTTGAAAACGTGTTTCACAATTCTCTATTTACAGAATTTAATGCTGAGGGGCTGATGTACGGGCTGTTCAGGTAATGATTTTTTCTAATAGATAACCAAATGTTATAACCTTATTAAAGCTACGGCATTGATAAGCATTTTCAATATCATTTAATTAACTATAATGAACCAACTGCTTACGCGGCGTTAACAACTTTTGCGCCGTACATTAATCTACCCAAGACCTTTCGAGTTGCAGGAAGGCGGCAAGTGAATGAGCCCCAATGAGCTTAGTGAACTAAGTGATTCGGGCGAGTGAACGTAGCCAACACACCTGCGGCTTGAAAGGTGACGGGTATAAATGGAGATGATGAACATGAGTTATACCCTGCCATCCCTGCCTTACGCTTATGACGCCCTGGAACCACATTTCGACAAACAAACGATGGAAATCCATCACAGCAAACACCACCAGGCCTACGTAAATAACGCGAATGCAGCGCTGGAGTCCCTGCCAGAGTTCGCAAACCTGCCAGTTGAAGAGCTGATCGCTAAACTGGATCAACTGCCGGCTGACAAGAAAACCGTGCTGCGTAACAACGCTGGCGGCCACGCTAACCACAGCTTCTTCTGGAAAGGCCTGAAAACCGGCACCACCTTGCAAGGTGACCTGCAAGCAGCCATCGAGCGTGACTTCGGTAGCGTTGATGCTTTCAAAGCAGAATTCGAGAAAGCAGCAGCAACTCGTTTCGGCTCAGGCTGGGCGTGGCTGGTACTGAAAGGTGACAAACTGGCTGTGGTTTGTACCGCAAACCAGGACAGCCCGCTGATGGGCGAAGCCGTTTCTGGCGTATCCGGTTTCCCAATTGTGGGTCTGGATGTGTGGGAACACGCTTACTACCTGAAATTCCAAAACCGTCGCCCTGACTACATCAAAGCATTCTGGGATGTCGTGAACTGGGACGAAGCAGCAGCACGTTTTGCCGCTAAAAAATAAGTTGCAAAGCAGCTGACGAGAGGCGAGCCTGATGGCTCGCTTTTTTTATATCTGTAGTCAGGCCACAGGGAGGAGCAAATGCACTATCCACTAAACGTTTATATTGGCAAAGTTCGTGAATATGCAGGCAGCAGGCCGAGCGCTATCGGCAAATATCAGGTCGACGG
>DATERH010000125.1:0-11997 GCA_035271785.1 Buttiauxella sp. | reverse complement strand
TTTTTCCGAAATATCCCCGGGTAAGAAGCCGAGATCTTCGTCAGCTTGCAGGACCGGGCGGGTAACAATTATCCTGTCGACATCCTTATGTATCAGGGCCTCAGCGGCTTTCGCCGCACTGATATACGTCTTGCCGCATCCGGCTTCACCGGTGGCGAATATCAGCTGCTTTTTCTCGATGGCGTTAAGATAGTGCTGTTGAGCCTCGTTTCGCGCCGCTATTGGAGAATTATCACGGCAATCCCTGGCCATGCCGATAGATTCAACGCCGCTCATCTGCACAAGCGTGGTGACCGATTCCTCTTCACGTTGTTTGTGGCTCCGTGAATCCCGTCTCAGCACACGTTTTGCTTCGCGACGAGCTTTGATCACTACTTTCTGTCTTCCCATGGATGGCACCTTACAGTTGGTTTCATTTCCCGCGTCAATTTCAGATACGCGATGATGCTCACTAACGGATGAGGTTTGGCTTCCTTTTAAGCCATAAACTGCCGGTTGAGAGGATGCACCAGTTAGACGAAATACGCCGCTTAGCGCATCGTTGACACCTTGAGTTGTTAAGGAATTCGGGGTTTTAGCGGTATAGACTGCGAAGCCGGAGGAGAGGCCTCCGCGCTGGATGGTGCGGGTAAGATGTTTGTTTAATCGTCCAGTACAGGACCCTACCATGCGCTGTCTCCATTGTGATTAACATTCACAGCCGGGAACTACCGCTCGTGTTTTAAGTACATCAAATTTTATCTTAATTGCAACACTTATTTTACTTTAATCAAACATTCGCGTTTCGTCACGCGCTAACCATGTTTATGCCATAAAAATATTACACTTTTATATCAACGCTATAGTCATATAAAAATTGAATGAACAGGAGGCAGGCAAATTGTTAGAAAATGAAAAATTAGCAAGGGAAGGATTTGGCACACGGGAGTGGAGCTGTGGTGTGGCGGGTAAACGCAAGCGTCACCCGCCACCGTCAGGCTTAAGCTTCTAAAAGCCCCTGCCCTAAATAATGCTGATTATCTTTAACGCCTGGCAGAACAAAGTAGTAACCACCGCCAATTGGCTTCACATACTCTTCCAGCGCTTCACCATTAAGCCGTTGCTGCACTTGTAGAAAACCTTTCTCAAGGTCATGCTGGAAGCAGACAAACAACAATCCCATATCCAGTTGGCCAGATTTGGAAACGCCCAACGAATAGCTGTAACCCCGACGCATCATCAGGTTTGACTGAGTTTCTTTAGTACGCGGGTTTGCCAGACGAATATGCGCATCCATCGCAATCACATTGCCATCGGGGTCGGCTGCATAATCAGGTTCATCATGCTCATTCTTCATCCCCAGCGGCGCACCGCTGTGTTTATCGCGGCCAAAAATGGTTTGCTGCTCTTTCAGTGGCGTTCGGTCCCATGACTCAACGTGGAACTGAATGATGCGCACTGCTTTGTAGCTGCCACCCACCGCCCACGCGGGTTCCTGCTGGTTGCCAGTCACCCAAACCACTTCATCCATCAGCGGCTGATTGCTGCTGTCAGGATTGGCGGTTCCATCTTTAAACCCTAGCAAGTTGATGGGGGTTTCCTTGCCACGTGAACGCGCTGCGTGGTTGGATATAAACCCTTCCCGCTTCCAGCGCACACTGAGCAAATCTGGCGTGTGTTTGATGATATCGCGCAACGCATGGATAACGGTATCCGCCGTATTCGCGCAAATCTGGATAAGCAAATCACCATGACACAAGCTGGCATCCAACGAATCGTTGGGAAAACGCTCCATTTTTTGCAGTTTTGTCGGCTTCTGCCCTTTCAGGCCAAAACGCTCGTCAAACAGCGCAGCCCCCGCTGACAGCGTGATAGTCAGGTTGTCAGGGTAAATTTCCGCACCGAGGATCCCGGAGTCCATTGGTGGCATCCGAGGATTAGGTGTATCCGGTGCCGGGCCGCCAGTGGTCAGGAAATCGAAACGCGCAGTCAGCAATTTGAACAAGCGCTCGAGATCAGCTTTATCACTTGCCAGCACATCGAAAGCCACCAACGTCATCGCCGCTTGCTGTGGCGTGAGTACTCCAGCCTGATGCACGCCGTAGAACGGTTGCTTCTCCATACGCGCGTCAGGCGGCAACGTACCCGGAGAAGTTTCTTGTTTTTCCGCATGCGCGACCGGGCAACCACCCGCAACGGCAAGGGCGCCACCCAGAGCACCCAAACCTTTCAGTAACCGACGACGCCCCGGTTGGTGGCCGCCGTGTTTGCTATTTTCTTCCATCTAACTTGTCCATCAATCCTAGTCCAGACCCAAAACGCCACGCAGTTGAGACAAATCCTCAGCCAATGCTGTTACCGGCCCTTTCAGCGCATTACGGTCAGCGTCAGTCAGTTTGTCATAGGTCTCAAAACCATCTTTGGTGCGATATTTTGTCAGGATGGTATCAACTTTCTTGAAGTTGGCATCCACTTTCGCCAACAACGGTGCGTTGTCTTTTGTCAGTAAAGGACGCAACAAGTTTACGATTTTCTGTGAGCCATCAATGTTTGCCTGGAAGTCCCACAAGTCGGTATGGCTGTAGCGATCTTCTTCGCCACTGATTTTGCTGGCTGCCACTTCTTCAATCAGCGCCGCTGCGCCACCGACAACTTTACTTGGTGGGAAGGCGAGTTCAGAGATACGCGTTTGCAGATCCAGCACATCGGTATTCAACTGATCAGCATATTTTTCCATGTCTTTGGTGGAGTTATCACCAAACAGTGTTTTTTCCAGGCGGTGGAAACCGGTGAATTTCGGATCATTAGCTTTCTGCTCATAATCATCTTCACGGGCATCGATGCTGCCGTCCAGATCTGAGAACAGTTCCGCAATCGGTTCAATACGCTCGTAATACTGGCGGGTTGGTGCATACAGCGATTTGGCTTTTTCGATGTCGCCCGCTTTCACAGCGTCAGTAAAGGCTTTGGTGCCTTTAACCAGTTCGACCACTTGCGCGGTGACATAGGCTTTGTATTCTGTAATGGGGCCAGTCAATGCGAGCAGATCGTTTTTCGGTGCAGCCTGGTCGCCAACCGCTTTAACAATAAGCTTGCCTTTAGGGTTGCTGAGCAGGCCGCACGTCATGTCGTATTCACCCGCTTGCAGGTTTGCCGTCATCTTCTGGGAGAAGCCAGGTGCGATGTTTTCACGCTCTTCAACTACCATTACACCTTTGAGGATTTCCCACTCCAGTGCTTTCTGGCTGTTGTTCTGAATAATGAACTGGGTTTTGCCAGCGTTAACCGTGATGTTCATCGGTTCACACTGTTTGTCGGTAACGGTGACTTTTACCTGCGGAACATCAGCGGCCTGTGCTGCGAAAGCAGAAGAAGCGAGTGCGAACAGCGCGGCGTGCAAAGCCTTACGACGAAAATGTGTAGTCATGGCCAATCCCTTTAAAACATTAGTATGTTGTAACTAAGCGGCAATAGACTCGCCGCAAGATGATTAACGAACGTTATTTGTCGCCTGACGGGTCAAGCGCGGGGGGGTAAAAAACAGCACCAGCGCGGGAACCAGGTAGATAAAGTACATCGCCACTTCGCTGACACTCGGCGCTTCCTGATAACCAAAAATGCCTTCAAGCAGCGTGCCGGTCAGGGAATGTGTTGAAAGAACGTTACTCAGATCAAAAGCGATATCCTGGAAGTGGTTCCACAGCCCCGCTTCGTGAAATGCGCGCACTGCACCCGCTGCAAGACCGGCGGCCACCAGCAAAATAAACAAGCTGGTCCATTTGAAGAAAACAGCGAGATTCAGGCGGATACCCCCCCAATACAGCAAGAAGCCCAGCACAATTGCGGTGCCCAGACCGAGCAATGCCCCGAGCGGCGGCATGATGCCGACGTCCTGCTGGAATGCCGCCAGCAGAAAGAACACCGACTCGAGCCCTTCACGGGCGACGGCGAAGAACACCATCATAATCAGCGCCCAGCCATGGCTTCCTTTGCTATGTAATGCGTTGTCTACCGCCTGCTCTAACTGGACTTTGACGTTGCGCGACACTTTACGCATCCAGAACACCATCCAGGTCAGGATGAAGACCGCGATAACCGCGACGATGCCTTCAAATAACTCCTGCTCTTTTTGCGGGAATTCACCGGTAGTTTCGTTAATGAAGATGCCCAGACCCAGGCAGAGTACAGCTGCTGCGACAACCCCAATCCACATAACACCAATCCATTGGCCGCGTTGTGTACGCTTAAGATAACTGGCTATCAAGCTAACAATCAGCGCGGCTTCCAGACCTTCGCGCAACATAATGAGAAACGGAACGAACATTCCTGACACTCCAACTGTGATCTCAGGTCAAAAGACGTAAAGAAAAGTAAAACCAAAACGATTGTGATTATCATTATCACAAAAATAAACACAAGCGGATTGTTAAGATATTTATAAGTAGATGTAAAAAGGGCCGCGTTTTAGCGGCCCTTTAGAGGTGATTTAGTTCAGCGATAGCCTATTATTCAGGCTGCAATTTGCTCGGTGGTGCGGTGTGATAAATCTCATCCGCTTGCGCAAAACGCTTCTGCATTGAGGCACTTGGTGCTTTGCCAAGCAGGCTAACAACCACAATACCGATGCTGCCGAAGATAAAGCCTGGGATGATTTCATACAGACCTAACCAGCCGAACTGTTTCCAGACAATCACGGTCAGTGCACCGATTACCATGCCAGCAAGCGCCCCATTACGGGTCATACGTGACCACAGTACCGAGAACAGCACTACCGGGCCAAACGCGGCACCGAAACCTGCCCAAGCGTAACTCACCAGGCCAAGTACGCGGTTTTCAGGGTTAGCCGCCAACGCGATAGCGATGAGCGCAACCAGCAGCACCATGAAACGCCCGACCCAGACCAGCTCTTTTTGCCCAGCATCTTTACGGAAGAAGGCTTTATACAAATCTTCAGTGATCGCGCTGGAGCACACCAACAACTGGCAGCTCAGCGTCGACATTACCGCTGCTAAAATCGCTGACAACAAGATGCCTGCAATCCATGGGTTAAACAGCAGTTGTGCCAGTTCGATGAACACACGCTCGCCGTTCTGGTTAACCGACCCTGCTAACGATGGGTTGTTGGTGAAGTAAGCAATACCGAAGAAGCCCACAGCACACGCACCCGCCAGGCACAGAACCATCCACGTCATACTGATGCGACGTGCTTTGACGATGGTGTGATGGGAATCTGCCGCCATGAAACGCGCCAGAATATGTGGCTGGCCAAAATAGCCCAGGCCCCAGCCCATCAGCGAGATGATCGCCACGAAGTTCAGGCCTTTCAGCATATCGACGTTTTCAATGCTTTTTTGCTTGATAACCGCCATCGAATCGTCAAAGCCGCCAACCGCAATCACCACCATAATCGGCGTCAGGATCAAGGCGAAAATCATCAGACTGGCCTGCACGGTATCCGTCCAGCTTACCGCCAGGAACCCACCCACGAAGGTATATATGATGGTTGCAGCAGCACCCGCCCACAGCGCGGTTTCATAGCTCATGCCAAAGGTGCTTTCGAACAGACGAGCCCCCGCCACGATGCCGGATGCGCAATAGATGGTGAAGAAAAGCAGGATAACTAATGCCGAAATAATACGCAGGATGCGGCTTTTATCTTCAAATCGACCCGTGAAATAATCAGGTAAAGTCAGTGCGTTATTGTTCACTTCAGTGTGAACACGTAAACGCCCGGCGACCAGTTTCCAGTTAATGTAAGCGCCAACCGTCAAGCCAATGGCAATCCAGCTTTCTGAAATACCAGAAAGGAAGATGGCGCCAGGCAGCCCCATCAACAACCAGCCACTCATGTCGGATGCGCCTGCTGATAGCGCCGTAACTACGCTTCCCAGGCTACGACCGCCCAGAATGTAGTCATCAAAGTTTTTGGTTGAACGCCAGGCGATAAACCCAATCAATATCATGCCAAAGATATATATGAAGAAGGTCACCAGCATTGGTGTACTCATGGTCATGCAAGTTCTCCAGATTATTCCCGGTTCTACCCGGTGTTACCGTACCGGAACGCAGCACAGTTTATTTATAGTAATTTCGGTTTGCGACCGTATCCTGCCGGAAGCAGTTTTAATTCACAAACGTTTTAACACGTCATTCACAATGATTTCACCATACAAAAAATAGCTTTTTCCTGTAGGTTGCACTCGCTCACGCTTTTTACGGTTACACCTATAGAAAGTGTTAACTACGTCCATAAATACGCCATTCCTGCAAATGATTAACCAGACAATCTTCTTATTTATTATTTAACAATTCATTCTTTTATCAGCTTGCTATACGGCTCACATTTAACAAGGTTGCACAAAGTTGCAACATGATAGATATTGCCAGGTAACTTTTATCAACCCTAAATATTTACCCTCTATCATTTGAGTTGCAGCCAACACCCATGCAGCTCAATGGATGACGGGTCAGGAGCACTAATGGCCACCACTACCATGGGCGTAAAACTGGACGACGCAACGCGCGATCGCATCAAAGAAGCCGCTTCACGCATTGACCGCACACCGCACTGGCTGATTAAACAGGCGATTTTTAATTATCTGGAACGCCTCGAAAATAATGACGAATTGCCAGAGCTCCCTGCCCTGTTAGCGGGTGCAGCCAACGAAAGTGACGAAGCGGCTCCCCACGTTGACGAAGTGCACCAGCCTTTCCTCGACTTTGCTGAACAAATTCTGCCGCAATCGGTCACACGCGCGGCCATTACCGCCGCCTGGCGTCGTCCAGAAACCGATGCGGTACCGATGATTCTGGAGCAGGCGCGCCTGCCACAAGCTCTCGTCGAGCCAACCCATAAACTGGCTTATCAACTGGCTGAAAAACTGCGCAATCAGAAGGGCGCATCAGGCCGGGCGGGCATGGTACAAGGTTTGCTGCAAGAATTCTCGCTTTCCTCACAAGAAGGCGTAGCGCTGATGTGCCTGGCCGAAGCGTTACTGCGCATCCCGGATAAAGCAACGCGCGATGCACTCATCCGCGACAAAATCAGCAACGGTAACTGGCATTCGCATATTGGCCGCAGCCCGTCGCTTTTTGTGAACGCCGCCACCTGGGGCTTGCTGTTTACTGGCCGCCTGGTATCTACGCATAACGAAGCCAGCCTGTCCCATTCCCTTAACCGCATAATCAGTAAGAGTGGCGAGCCGCTTATTCGCAAAGGTGTGGATATGGCGATGCGCTTAATGGGCGAGCAGTTTGTGACCGGTGAAACGATTGCCGAAGCGTTAGCCAACGCCCGCAAACTGGAAGAAAAAGGGTTCCGCTACTCCTACGATATGCTGGGTGAAGCTGCATTAACTGCCGCCGACGCGCAGGCATACATGGTTTCTTACCAGCAAGCGATTCACGCCATCGGGAAAGCCTCTAATGGCCGTGGTATTTATGAAGGCCCGGGCATCTCTATCAAGCTTTCAGCCCTGCATCCACGCTACAGCCGTGCGCAGTATGACCGCGTGATGGAAGAGTTATATCCGCGTTTGAAATTTCTCACCATGCTGGCTCGCCAGTATGACGTGGGGATTAACATTGATGCTGAAGAGGCTGATCGACTGGAGATCTCCCTCGATCTGCTGGAAAAACTCTGTTTCGAACCAGAACTGGCTGGCTGGAACGGTATTGGTTTCGTGATTCAGGCGTACCAAAAACGCTGCCCGTTTGTCATTGATTACCTGGTTGACCTCGCATCCCGCAGCCGTCGCCGCCTGATGATTCGCCTGGTGAAAGGCGCATATTGGGACAGCGAAATCAAACGCGCACAAATGGATGGTCTGGAAGGTTATCCGGTTTATACGCGCAAGGTTTACACCGATATTTCTTATCTGGCCTGCGCGAAGAAACTGCTGGCTGTGCCAAACCTGATTTACCCGCAGTTTGCCACCCACAACGCCCACACGCTTGCGGCAATCTACAACCTGGCGGGGCAAAACTATTATCCTGGCCAGTATGAATTCCAGTGTTTGCACGGCATGGGTGAACCGCTTTACGATCAAGTGGTAGGCAAAATTGCCGATGGCAAACTGAACCGTCCGTGCCGTATTTACGCGCCAGTCGGCACGCATGAAACGCTGCTGGCCTACCTGGTTCGTCGCCTGCTGGAAAACGGCGCCAACACCTCATTTGTTAACCGTATTGCTGACAACACGTTACCGCTCGACGAGTTAGTTGCCGACCCGGTAACCGCCATCGAAGCGATTGCGGGCAAAGAAGGCCAACTCGGTCTGCCGCATCCAAAAATCCCATTACCAAAAGAGTTGTATGGAACGGGCCGCACCAATTCCAGCGGTCTGGATTTAGCCAACGAACATCGCCTGGCGTCACTTTCCTCTGCCCTGCTCAACAGTGCCGTTCAAAAATGGCAGGCGTTGCCGATTCTGGAAAATGCCGTTGCGCCAGGTGATTTGGTTGCTGTAAGGAACCCGGCAGAGCCGACTGACATCGTGGGCTTTACTCGCGAAGCCACCCCGGAAGAGGTGTCACAAGCGCTGGAAAGTGCAGTAAACAACGCGCCAATCTGGTTTGCCACACCACCACAAGAACGTGCAGCCATTCTTGAGCGCGCCGCCGTGATTATGGAAGGCCAGATGCAGCAATTGATTGGCACTCTGGTACGCGAAGCCGGTAAAACCTTTAGTAACGCAATTGCTGAAATACGTGAAGCGGTGGATTTCCTGCACTACTACGCCGGTCAGGTGCGCGATGATTTCGATAATGAAACCCACCGCCCGCTCGGCCCAGTGGTCTGTATCAGCCCGTGGAACTTCCCGCTGGCTATCTTCACCGGCCAAATTGCCGCCGCCCTTGCCGCAGGTAACAGCGTGCTGGCAAAACCGGCTGAACAAACGCCCCTGATTGCTGCACTGGGTGTCTCTATTCTGCTTGAAGCCGGTGTGCCTGCGGGCGTGTTGCAATTGCTACCAGGCCGTGGTGAAACGGTTGGCGCACAGCTGACGGGCGATTCCCGAGTCCGTGGCGTGATGTTTACCGGCTCCACCGAAGTCGCCACACTGCTGCAACGCAACATTGCTGACCGTCTTGATCCACAAGGCCGCCCAACCCCGCTGATTGCTGAAACTGGCGGTCTGAACGCGATGATCGTCGACTCATCAGCACTCACTGAACAAGTCGTTGTTGATGTGTTGGCCTCGGCGTTTGATAGCGCCGGACAGCGTTGTTCGGCACTTCGCGTGCTGTGTATTCAGGAAGATGTTGCCGAGCACACGCTGCAAATGCTGCGCGGGGCGATGGCGGAGTGCCGTATGGGTAACCCAGGCCGCCTGACGACTGACATCGGCCCGGTTATCGATGCCGAAGCCAAACAGAATATCGAGCAACACATCCAGACCTTGCGCAGCAAAGGTCGCAAAGTATTCCAGGCCATGCGTGATAACAATGTGGATGCCAAAGAGTGGCAGAGCGGGACTTTCGTCGCACCTACCCTGATTGAGCTGGAAAGCTTCGACGAGATGCAAAAAGAGGTCTTTGGCCCAGTGCTGCACGTGGTGCGTTACAACCGCAGCAATCTGGACGCGTTGATTAACCAAATCAATGCCGCCGGATATGGCCTGACCCTTGGCGTGCATACCCGTATTGATGAAACTATCGCTCAGGTGACCGGTTCCGCACATGTCGGCAATATGTACGTTAACCGCAATATGGTAGGCGCGGTTGTGGGTGTGCAGCCATTTGGTGGCGAAGGTTTATCAGGGACTGGCCCGAAAGCCGGTGGCCCGCTGTATCTGTACCGCTTACTGGCGAACCGCCCGGACAATGCGTTGCAAACGACGCTGAATCGCCAGGATGCTGAATTACCCGTGGATACCACGCTGAAAGCCAGCTTGCAGGAGTCTCACCAAGAGCTGACACAATGGGCGACTGGCAAAGGTGAATTGCCCGCCCAGTGCGAACGTTTCGCGCAACTCGCGCAAAGCGGCACGCTGCGCCAATTACCGGGGCCAACAGGCGAGCGCAACACTTACGCCTTAATGCCACGTGAACGCGTACTGTGTATCGCTGATAACGAGCAAGATGCACTGGTGCAACTGGCGGCGGTGACCAGTGTTGGCAGCCGTGCGCTGTGGGCTGATGACAAGCTGCATCGTGAACTGGCAAAAGCGCTTCCTGCTCGGGTGCAACAGCACATCGATTTTGCCAAAGAAGAGACGCTGCTCGGCCAGCTATTTGATGCAGTGATTTACCACGGTGATTCCGACCAACTGCGTGCATTGTGTGAAAAAGTCGCCGCCCGTGATGGCGCGATTATTTCGGTGCAAGGCTTTGCACGCGGTGAAACCAATCTGTTACTGGAGCGTTTGTATGTTGAACGTTCACTGAGCGTGAACACCGCAGCAGCTGGAGGTAACGCCAGTCTGATGACAATCGGCTAGGATTTCACTAAGCTAAAAAGGCTCCTTTTTGGGGGCCTTTTTTATTCGAGGAATGACGATGAAGCACGTTTTTTTACTTATTTCTGGCCTGTTGCTGAGCGCAAACGTACTGGCCGACAGTTGCGACTCCGCCACTTCGCAGGCTGGGCTCAACGAGTGCTACGCTAACGAGTACAAAAAGCAGGATGACTTGTTAAATCAGGCTTACCAGGAGGCAATGAAACTCGCCACCGACAAACAAAAACCCACGTTAAAAGCGGCGCAAAATGCCTGGATTTCCTATCGCGATGCTGATTGTGCTTTCTTAACATCCGGGGCAGACGAAGCAACTGTCGCGCCAATGGTTCATGCCCAGTGCATGGCTGACAAATCCCGCGAACGCACTGAGCTGTTGAAAAGCACACTGCAGTGTGAAGAAGGCGATGTCAGTTGCGTTTTCCCACCACGCTAGTTAACGAACCCGAATCCCTTCAATAATCATCCGCTGCACATTTTCTACGGTGCGGCGGAAAAACGCTTCGTCTTGTAAATTATTGCCTGCAACTGCCTCAACCTGGCTTGCAAAGTCGGCGTAGTGCTGCGTGGTTGCCCACAGCATAAAAATCAGATGATGAGGATCAACCGCCGCCAGTTTGCCACTTGCGACCCAACCGGCAATGATCGCCGATTTATCATCGACCAGAATTTTCAAATCCCCGGACAATTCCTCTTTAAGCAGGGGTGCCCCTTGCAGCATTTCCAGGCAGAACAAGCGCGAGGCCTGCGGATAATCACGGGAAACTTCAAGCTTCAGGCGGATGTATTCGCTGATCGCCACTAACGGCTGTAAATCTTCACGAAACGCGCGTAGAGGTGCGAGCCAGATATCCAGAATCTGCTTAAGTACCGCAATATAGAGCGCTTCTTTTGAGGGGTAATAATACAAAAGGTTAGTTTTAGACACTTCAGCACGTTCCGCCACCTGTTCAATACTGGTGCCGTGAATGCCGTATTGGGAGAAAAATTCCAGACCTGCCGCCAGAATAGCCTGCTTTTTCGCCGCTACCGCGCGGACACGCCGTCCGGTCTCTTTCGTTGCTGCCACACCTTGTGCCATGCGACTTTCCTTCATGCATGCCGTTTTGCCCACAGCATAACAAAACCCACCTACGACAACGATCAGTTTGCACGCAAATTGCACCTTGAACGCGCAAGGATGCCTGTTTTCTGTGCATTAGTTTTGACCAATTAGTCTGGTTTTAACATCACCAAAAGTGCAACCAAGTTACAACATCATGATAACAAATGATTTTTATAACCTGGCATCAGGCTTGCAAAGACACAAATGACAATTCAATACCCATTAGCATTCGAGTTGTAGCAAGGCGGCAAGGACGATGGTCCCCGGGAGCTTACTTGAGTAAGTGACTGGGGCGAGCGTCTGAAGCCAACCCGATGCGGCTTGAAGGATGATGGGTAAACCACCTGTATTGAGAGGCTTGTGATGAAAATTGGTGTATTCGTCCCTATCGGTAACAACGGCTGGTTAATTTCCACTAACGCGCCGCAATACATGCCCACTTTTGAGCTGAACAAA
>DATERH010000124.1:0-4007 GCA_035271785.1 Buttiauxella sp. | reverse complement strand
TTATTTACCGGAACCAGCATGGTGCCAGACGGCATTTTGTCACGAGCATATTCAAGTACGGTGCGGGCAGAAGTATCAGTACCACCACCCGGATTTTTTGGGATGACGACATCAATATTCTTTTTTGGATAGGTCAGAGTTTGTTCCGCATGCACCGCCCCAAAAGGCAGTAGCATCAATAAGGCACATAACAGGTTCTTCTTCATAGGGTACTCCGCTGTTTTTATTTATTGTGAGTAATTTGGCTGTATACGATGTTGGTTCGGTTAAATGTCCATGTCAGATGTATAACATCCCCCTCGACGATAATGGCTGGATAGGAAAATTCACCTTTGCTGTGTTCCAAAGCCCACGGTTGCGACCACGTCACGCCATTATCTTGCGATTCCAGCAAAGCAATCGGATAACGGCGCCCCCAGTTTCCTTCGATTGGATTACATGCCAGAACCAGGGTCCCGCAGTCCAAACCAACCACATCAACTCCACTGTTATTGTTGGGTAATGTAGTCGCGTATGCGGCACACCAGCTTCGACCATAATCAAAAGAATCAGTACGATAGATCTTTCCACGCGTGCTGCGTAGTAACGCGTGAATATTCCCCGGGTGCGATTCCCACAACGTGGGTTGAATCACACCATCCCAGGTAAACACTTGCTTTAGGTCGCATTCCCAGAGAGCGTTTTCTTTGAGCCCCTGCCAAACATTTTCCTCAGCGGCCAGGCCGGGTTGTTGGTGCTCAAACGGAATATCGACTTTGGACCAGGATTGCCCACAGTCAGCAGACAAATCGACAAAAGCGTCCCAGTGCTGTGCGTCTTCTATCGACCCTGGTGCTAACCACTCACCGTTACTCATCACCAGAAGTTTGTTTTTTACTGGCCCACGTGGCAGTGGGTCGCCGCTGATTAATGCGCGTGGCGCGCTCCAGCTCAAGCCACCATCGAGTGACACCGACACTCGCGTACTCCAACTGTGAACATCCGGCCCAACTTTATAAAACAGCCACACCGTCTGTTGCTGGTAATGCAGCACGGGGTTCCAGTGCGCAAGACCCGGTTCAGCCATAATGCGTTGTGCAGGCTGCCATTCACCGTTTTGCGCACGTGCGAGCCAAATGGCGGTATCACCGCTGCCTTCTTTACTGCCTGCAAAAAATGCCACCAGCACGCTTTGCTGCTCGGGCAAAACCACCAGTGTCGAGGCGTGGCATTGCGCAAAATCCGTCTGGAGTTCGGGTAGCAAAAACTGGCGAATTTTTTGGGTGAAGGCCATCAACTTTCTCCTTATATCGCCAGTGTTTTCTGAATATCACGCCCCAGCTGCACCATGCTATCGATTGCCTGCGGGAAGAAGGTTTCACGGTAACCCTGGCTGCTGCGTACCCGGCAAGTATGGGTGGTGAAATTGCCAATCTGTTGCTGGAAAGATTTGGCACACACCGGATAATCGAGGTTTTCTGCCAGTGCAGCAGTGGAAAGATAATCCGCCAGGCGCTGCGCTTTTTCCGGTTGGGTTTGCCAGTTTTCATACAACCAGACATACATCTCAGGATGGAAGTTAGCCATCACGCCGCTGTATGCCTGACACCCTGCTTGCAAGGAAGCCAGCAATGTTTGGCTATTAGCATTCGCCAGATGCAGGCGGCTGCCTTTAGTCAGTTCCAGGCGACGCTCAATGATTGGCAAACTACAGCAAGTGTCTTTGATAAACGTGTAGCGGCCACTTTGCGCACACCACGCGACGGTTTCTTCACTCAGCAGACGCTTGTAAGGAAACGGGCATTCGTAAATACCCAAATCCACATGCTGTGGTACATCGGCGGTCAGGCGCTGTAGATTTTTCAGTGCCAGTGCGTCACTTTCCCCTGCCAAAGCCAACCGGTTGCTAATCAGGATCACCGCGTCCACACCGGTATCCGACATTTTAATCAGCTGCTCGCGCTGGTGATTGTACGCATTCGCAGTATGGCCAGAAGCCACCACCGGGACGCGTCCATTCACACATTTCACGACAAATCGCACCAGTTCGATGGACTCTTCATCGCTGAGGAAAAACATTTCGCTCGACTGGCAGTCGGCAAATAAACCCTGCACGCCAGCAGACAGATACCACTCGATTAAGCGTTCAAGCGATGACCAGTCGATCTCTTTTTGTTCGGTAAACGGCGTTAACATGACAGGCCAGATACCCCGGTATTTTTGTTCGTTCATCAACCCGCCCTCTACAACAACCGAACCGCGTCACCTGCCACCTGCACCCGAATCCCCTGGGTGAGCGACTGAGCAACAAAAGCCTGCAATACTGTTTGCAGTTCATTTTCTGGAACATAAGCGACCGTCAGATGGTTACTTTGATGCCCAGCCATGAGGTCGTCACGCCCGACGCCATCCAGCACCGCGTTCAATAGTGGCCATTCGTAACATGTCGCTCGGCGGCGGCGCTCAAATTCAGCCTCCGGTAATTCCACCGCATGCCCGGTGCCGATATGCATGATGACTTCACAACCTTCGTAGTGCGCACGAGCCCAGATAAAGCGCCCGGCTTTGCCCTGCCCGGTAATGGTTGAGCCGCCATAAGGGAAGTACATTGCGGGCTGGCGATATCCCGTTGCGCCAGCAATACCGCCTTTCAGGTGTTCAAATGGAACGGCACCCGAAATCTCCAGATCCCAGTAGAATGTTCCCTGGTATTCGCTGCCCCAGCGGATGTCATGCAGCGTGGTTTCTGCTGGCAGAGAGAAAGAAGTTAACAAACGCCACAACATGGTTTGTGGGATGGCGGTGCCCATATCCACTTCGTTGATGCACGGAATAGGCTGCCCATCGCAGATGATGTTGCCTTGCTCGTCCGGAATCGGGAATCGTTCGGTAGAGCCAATTGCGCCTTCGGCAAAATCAGAGGCGGCACAGCTATCTTTCAACCCTTGCTGATACTGCACACCCACAGCAGATAAACCGAAGCGCTGCACGAAACGCGCCATCGCAATCATCATTGCGCACTGTTCTTTGACTTGCTCGCGGGTCAGTTCTTCACGGCCATTTTCACCAAACAGGAACTTCATGCCGCGCTCCTGATACCAGGCCAGGCACGCTTCACGCAGTTCATCAGAAACTTTAGCCATCTCAACCAATAACGCTGACTGAGAGAGCGACTCGATTGGCATCCCGATATTCACCATCGCTTGCTGCGGGAAGACGCCGTTGATCATGCCCATGCAGAAGGTGTCGAACAGGCCAAGAATTTCTTTGTTTTGCAGGATAAATTCACCGGCTTTGCGCCCCATATTTCCAGCTGGCGTCGCCATGACCGGATGCGTGGGTGCAATGCTGTGCAAATAGCTCGTTGAGTGCTGCAAAGATCCGTAACGTAGCCAGGTTTGCAGGCCATTAACGAACAGATCGTCATTAAAATTTTCTGACCACAAGCGCGAGTACGATTTACCCAAGCTGGTCAGCGAGCCTGCCAGACACAACATGCCCACCAGCCCCGGCCATGTGCCATCAAAGTTCGCCAGTAACAGCACCGGGCCTTTGTGATGAACCAGCGAAGGGGCGACGTGATGCGAGTATTGCCAGGCCGTCAGCAGGACAATCACTGGCGCATTTTCATCAATTTGGGCAAACAAATCGCTGCCCTGACGTTGGCTGCTGATAAACCCGTGGCCACGTTCTTCATCAATCGGATGAGCGCGTTTCAAGCTGTAACCCAGAGAACTCAATGCATCCTGCAATTTCGCTTCGTATTTTTGTTGTACCGGCCAGCAGGCGAGATTCGCTGATTCGCGTAAGTCAGCGTTGGTCACCATCAGGATTTCATTTTTACCCGCAGATATTTTTTGCGACACAGAAGGTAGAGTTTGTGTAATCACGTTCTTATTCCTTTTATGTAATTAATTGGCCACGAGGTATTGCTGCATAACAGCCTGATAGCGCTGCTGATCCTGATACATTTGCAGGTACACCTGATATTTTGCATCGTGGAAAGAGCGGTGCGCGGTGTCCGGTTC
>DATERH010000123.1:0-15544 GCA_035271785.1 Buttiauxella sp. | reverse complement strand
CGTTCTAGGCAGCTTAGTGGCTGGCTGTGTGCCGTTGCATCCTTCTGGGTGCCATAAAACAACAGCAACTGGTAGTTGCAGTTCCGGTCGCTGGGATGATCAGGATGAATGGGGGACACAAGCTCGGGCAATCAAGGTGGCAATAAATGCCAAACTTGCTGATCCACAAAGTTGGAAAGGGAAGCCATGCAGGTTGCATATCGAGTTTGCTCAGGATGGCACGGCTTTAAATATTTCGACCAGTAACGGCAATAGCGAATATTGCGAAGCGATAAAATCCGCAGCTCAGAAAGCCACGTTCCCCGCCTTTAGCAATCCGGATGTATATCGAGATTTTCAGAAATCCAACTTTGATTTTCGCGGTTAGTCCACCACAGGCCATGAGGATGCCTGCTCTTCGCTCATAGCCGACAAGTGAGGTTTCTGTGGGCAGCTCCGTGCCATGAGCGGTCATTTGTAGAGCTCCGGGACAAAAGCATCAACTGGTCAGATTCTCAATCAACGATATAAATTATTTTTCTTTGATTTCACCACTCGCAAGGGGCCGAGGGAATGCGCTCAAACCTTTAAACATGCTGGATTCCCTTTAAATAAATTACGACCCCACGATGCTCAATGCTGGCAATAGGGGCGTTTTTTATCGGACACATTTACGGGAACCGATAACACACAGTATGACCCCCAGCGTGATAACGACCATCAGGGGGCTGATTGTTTCATGCAAGAGCGTGGCCGAGAGACCCAGCCCGAAGAATGGTTGTAAAAGTTGCAACTGACCGACGGCGGCGATACCACCAATCGCCAGCCCCTTGTACCAGAAAATAAAGCCAATCAGCATGCTGAACAGGGAGACATACGCCAGCGCGACCCAGGCTGAGGTGCCAATGCCACTGAGGGTTTCTGGCATTGTGATCAAGGAAGCTACAAGCATGAAGGGCAGGGAAATAATCAGTGCCCAGCTGATAACCTGCCAGCCACCTAAAATGCGGGTCAGCATTGCACCCTCGGCATATCCCAGCCCACAGGTGATGACTGCCGTGAGCATCAACAGATCACCCGTCAGCGAAACCGATGCGTGCTGCGACAGCGCAAACCCCATGACCAGAAGGCTGCCTGCCACCGAGAAGATCCAGAAAGCCATTTTTGGGCGTTCGCTACCTCGCAGAACACCAAAAATGGCGGTCGTAAGTGGCAGGAGCCCCAGGAATACAATTGAGTGTGACGAGGTGACATGTTGCAGTGCCATAGCTGTCAGCAGAGGGAAACCAATGACAACGCCCAGTGCCACGATGATCAGCGGAATAATTTGCGATTCATGCGGGCGTTTTTCCTGAAATCCGAAGATCAACATAATCGCCAGTATCCCGGCTATAGATGCTCTCAGGGAAGTCAGGAAGAATGGATCCATATCGAGCACGGCAACCCGCGTTGCAGGCAACGAACCGCTGAAAATCACCACGCCAAACAAACCATTAAGCCAGCCAGAAATCGAACTGGGATCAGTTTTATGCACCACGGAATTATTCATTGCTACCTCGCTTTATACGTATCGCCCGCAGGTTTGAGCATTTGTTGAGCGGATGTTAATCTCATGTATCTAATACAATCAAATTATTGTCATGGATACATTCGATGAAGGCCCGGTATAAAACCATTGTTGATAAACTCGCAGATCAGATTAGAAATGCGGAAATACCGCCAGGTAGCCGTTTACCTACCCACAGGAATCTTTCGACGCAGGAACACATTTCCCTGGCCACGGCAACACGGGTTTACAGCGAACTGGAGGCAATGGGACTGGTCAGCGGTGAAACGGGGCGGGGAACGTTCGTCAGGGAGATTTCGCTGCCTTTTGGTCATGGAATCGATCAGCAGGCTGTGGCCACGGATGTTCTCGATCTGAATTTTAACTATCCGGCTTTACCTGGACAGGGAGATCTGTTGCGTGACGCGCTCCGACAGGTGTCTGCGGTCGGTGATATCGAATCACATTTGCGTTATCAGCCTCATGCCGGCAGGCTGGTCGAACGTGAAATTATTGCCGGACATCTTTCCCATCAGAGATTCCAGCCGGTAGCGGAAAATATGGTGATCGTTAATGGCGCACAGCATGGGTTGGCCATCACTGTCATGGGGCTGCTGCGGCCAGGGGATGTCGTGGCCGTGGATGCGCTGACCTATCCGGGGTTTAAAGCACTGGCCGAACTGTACCACCTTGAACTTATCGCTATTCCATCCCTGGCCGAGGGTCCGGATTTGCTCGTTCTGAAGCAACTGTGTCAAAAAAGACATGTCCGGGCAGTGTACGCCATGCCTACATTGCATAACCCCTTGGGTTGGGTGCTGAGCCATAGTCAACGAAAAGAACTGGCAGAGATTGCCCGGGAACATGATCTCTTGATCATTGAAGATACCGCATATGCATACCTGATACGCAGGCCACCACCGCCGATAGCGTTCTATGCGCCAGAACGCACTGTTTTTGTCTCCGGGTTTTCAAAAAATATAGCAACCGGTCTTCGGGTGGGAGTCGTTGTCTGCCCTGAATCTTACCGATCTGCACTGGAAAGAGCTGTACGGGCAACAACATGGAATACCCCCTCATTGATGACTACCCTCGTATGCAACTGGATACAGAATGGAACTGTTGCCCGTTTTGAAACACTGAAAAGGCGTGACGCCCGCAAGCGACAGACCGTGCTGAGAGAAATGTTAGGTGATATTCCTTGTATTACTCATCCAGGGTCGTATTTTGCCTGGCTTCCTCTGCCGGATGAGGCAAGAGCTGATCGGGTAGTAAAAAATCTGATGGAGAACAATGTTTCTGTCTCTACAGCAGAGCCTTTCAGTACCTCGCAGACAACTCCTCAGGCTATTAGAATCGCTCTTGGCTCGGTAACGATTGAGAGTTTACGTAAGGCACTTGGTAAGGTTCGCGAGGCTGTGGAATTAGAACAATGCCGTTAGATAAAAGGGGAGGTCGGGTCTAAATTGCTCCCACGATGATGGCGGCTTTTATCATCGCTATCCGGGGAACGGTAAAGCAGGCTGTCATGTTGGGCCTTGCCGCCACGCTTTCTCATACGGCAATAGTCTGGATGATCGCGTTAGGCGGCATGTATATAAGCCGGAAATTTACTGCTGAATCGTCCGAACCCTGTTTCAGCTGATTTCTGCCGCCATCATTTTGGGCACTGCAGTAGGGATGTTCTGGCGTACCTGGCGCGGGGGGCGTCAGTGGAAGCTGGAGCCGGAAGAAGAGCATATACACGGGCATCATGATCATGAAGAAACACGGATTATTGATACCGGCCACGGTAAAGTTGAACTCTCTATTTTTCCAGCATGTTGATTGCGCTGGTGGGGATTTATATGGGCTATCACGGCAGGACTGGTGTCATGCAGTAACATTGTTGAAGATGCCCTGGAGACCAACTTTGTAATTCGACCTGAGCATGTATTTGCTTAGGTCGAATATTCTGACCTGCCCTTTAGTGATTAAGACAGATAACCCTTAGCCCCAGTTATGATTAATCCCGCACTTGCTTTGGGCGTAATACTTTTTCAGCAATGAGCAAGAGGCGTTGGCGTGTAACGAATCTTTGTAACTGGCCGAGTAACCAGTTTTTGCAGCCAGTTATCAGGTAATTACGGTTAGTATCAACAGCTCCTAGCGCTTGTTTTACCACACTTTCAGCCGACATTCTTTTACCCACAGAGGCTTCCTCTGCATTGACCACATCAAAAAATGCTGTGTCTGTTGCGCCGGGGCAAAGTGCCAATACGCGGATGCCCCGCGAGCGGTATTCAGCCCAAAGGGCATTAGAAAATGACAGCAAAAATGATTTCGTTGCACCATAAACCGCCATATAAGGGTCCGGTTGCATAGCGGCTGTAGAGGCTACATTAATAATCACACCGGAACCGCTTAGCAGCATTTTGGGCAGCATGGCGTAAGTGAGTTCAACGGGCGCCAGGCAGTTAACTTTTATTTCTTCACGTTGTCGCTCAAGAGATAACGTGTCGAACGGCCCATATGTAGCAAAACCCGCGTTATTAACAATAATATCGGGATAAAGACGTAATGCATCAAGTCGTGCTGCAATGTTGGTAATGGCATCAGATGCCATTAAGTCCTGCACAATGATAGTTATTGATACGCCGTGATTCCTCTGTAACTCGGCAGCGAGAACTTGCAGTTTTAGCTCTGAGCGAGCCGTCAGGATCAATGCCGCACCGCGTGCAGCCAATTGTTGAGCGAAGACCCACCCTATACCTGAGGATGCCCCCGTAATCAGTGCTGTTTTTCCTGTATAATCAAAAGAATTCATACCATGTTTCCTGTTTGCCGATATGCGCACAACAAGATAAACCGTGCACTTAGGTCAACGGTCAAGAATGATTTTATACGAGGTAAGGGCGCAAGATGAGAATCGGTGAGCTGTGTGTAAAAGCAGGGTTATCTAAGGATACGGTACGTTACTATGAAAGGCAGGGGTTGCTGGAGAAAATTCCTCAACCTAATGGCAGCAACAACTATAAAGTCTATTCCGCTGTGGATTTACAACGTTTAAAAATGATCAAACATGCCAAAATGCTGGGGTTTACCTTGGCAGAGATTTCTGATGTCTTGGCGATTTGGGTAGAAGACCGATTTACCGTTGAGCAAAAGCAAGCATGTCTGCACCGCAAGCTTGAACAGCTTGAAGAGAGAGAAAAGGCATTGGCTGAGCTCAGGGCCGGGCTGATAAATGCCCTTAACAAGGTCGGTCAGCGTTGTGTCGACGTATTATGAGCCGATGAATCTGGCCCGCCACATTGATGCATAACGCAATGTGAGATTCGCTTCGTGCCAGGAGCGGAAGTTGGTTATTTGGACTAACAGGTTAAGATCACCTAAACCTGTTTTATGCCCACCGGTAGGTGCAACAGGGTAGGTATTAATCGGTAATGAACCACGCAACAGCCATTTGCTATCACCTAATGAAAAAGGCTGCGCATAACGGAACCAGAACTGATTGGCATCCTCATCCGTACCGCTGACGTCCCCGATGTAATAGTTCGGCATGTTGAATGCAGTTATATTTGCCAAAGGGTTGTTTGTCTAAGCTGCTCTTCCGGCTTATTTTTAAGCAGAATTTGCTTCAATGGTTATCCATGATAGGAATATCACTAATAATACTGATGCCTTTTCCATTTTGTCAAATCCCAATATATAAGCATTAATAGCCATATATTGTATAAAAATAACTGCTACTAACAGCTAGAAAAGTGTAATACAAGAAATACAAAATCATTTTTAGCATAAATATTTATATACATAATTGATGTTACCAAAATCGTGAAATGGTCTACCCTTTTTACAGTTCCGCAAGAATTGCTGTGGCTGACTGTTTTTTATGCAGATTGAAAGGACGGCATGGACTGCGGGTTTGATGGTAAGGAGAAGGTAACGATGTTTAAGAAAACGACTCTCGCGCTGATATGTGCAGGTATTATGACTTCAGGGGCTGCCTGGTCAGCCGATTATCAGTTCACTGCGGAAAATAAACCCGCTACGGATTCAACAAAAACAAAAAATGAAGCGGTACTTAAGCAACTTGATTTTGCTAGCAAAACTGATTTTGAAAATACCGATAAAGGCTTTATCGCACCATTGATTAATAATGGTGATATTAAAGGCGTTATCGATATTACTGGCATGAACTTTATGCAAAATAAAGAAGCCCCACCATCAGTTAACCCGAGCCTGTGGCGTCACGCTCAACTTGTTAACCGTGGCGGCCTGTATAAAGTTTCAGACCATATTTATCAAGTTCGTGGGCAGGATATTGCCAACCTGACCATTATCGAAACTAATAGCGGTATCGTGCTGTATGACGTCGAGTATTCGACTGATAGTTTCAAGGCATCTATTGAGCTGTATGAAAAAGAGCGCGGCAAGAAACCACTCAAAGGCGTGATTATTTCTCACAGCCACGCTGATCACTTTGGTGGCTTTGGTGGGATCTACGCATCCGGCCTTGCAACGCCTGAAGATATCTCCAGCGGTAAAATCCCATTCCTGGCACCTGAAGGTTTTGTTCAGGAAGCCGTCAGTGAAAACGTAATGGCCGGTAATATTATGGCGCGCCGCGCTGGCTACCAGTACGGTAACGTGCTGAAACCAGGTCCTACCGGTGGTATTACAGCCGCATTAGGCCCAGTATTGGCGAATGGCGCATCCACTCTGCCACTGCCTAATAAGACCATCACCAAAGACGGTGAGAAGGTTAATATTGATGGCGTTGATTTCGTCTTCTATCTGACTCCTGGCGCAGAAGCTCCAGCAGAGATGGTAATGTACATCCCGCAGTGGAAAGCCTTGTCGATGGCAGAAGAAGTTAACCATCTACAACACAATATTTATACGCTGCGTGGCGCACAAACCCGCGATGCAAGCCAGTGGGCATCTTATATTAACTCCGCAATTGCACGCTGGGGTAACGACGTTGAGGTCCAGTTCGGCCCGCATACCTGGCCAGTCTGGGGCAACCAGAATGTTGTCGAATATATGAAAGATCAGCGTGATGCTTATCAGTCTATCTACAATACAACCATTCGTTATGCGAACTACGGCTACCGTCCGGATGACATTGCTGAGAACGCAAAACTGCCGGAAAAAGTATTTAACAAATGGGATAACCGCCCTTACTACGGCAACACGCGTAATAACCTGAAATCGACCTATATCAAAAACCTGGGTTGGTTCAGCGGGAATGCGGTTGAACTGGCTAAATACCCTGACGGCGCACGCGGCGAACGTTACGTGAAAGCACTGGGTGGTGAGCAAAAAGTCGTCGAGCTTGCGGTTCAGAGCTATAACGAGGGCGATTACCGCTTCGCGGCAGACTTGCTTAACAATATCGTTGCCTACAACGCGAGTAACAAAGATGCCAACTTCCTGTTGGCGGATGCGCTGGAACAGTTAGGCTACCAGGAGGAAACGGCGCTTTATCGCAACCTGTATCTGTCTGCGGCACACGAACTGCGCACAGGTGGCAGCGTGCCGAACAAACTGAGCACGGCATCTCCTGAAGTTATCGCCGCACTGCCTCCAGAAATGCTGATTTCTTATATCAGCATGGTTTCAGATCAGATTAAAGCCGAGAAACTGGGCAACCACACCATTGCGCTGAATATGGATAACGATAAGTTCATCCTCGACCTGCACAATGGCGTGCTGAACTACATCAAGCTGACTGACGATATGCCAGCGCAGAAAGCTGATGTGACCGTTCAGATTGCAAAAGTTGATCTGATTGGTGTCGTGACCGGCAAAGAGAAAATGGATGATTTAATCACCAATGGTAAAGCTAAGATTGATGGCGATCGGGAAATCCTGAAGCAAATTGCCGGAACACTTGATACCAAGATTAAAAATGACATGAACCTGGTGTTGCCACTGCAAAAAGAGAATCAGATTCAGTAAGCAGATATATGGTTAACGCTATATGAGTATAACGGGTGGCCCAGGCCACCCGTTATTTTTGCACTGTCTGATTTCCGCTCAACGCAGACCGAAAGCGCGTTTGCTGACAGCTTCGTGACAGAGAGTGAATTCACCAAAATAACAACGTCTTAAAAAAGGTTTTAACTTAACTGCCATTATATTTTTAATGTATCAATGACCACTCGCAGAGCAGGTGAGACATTTCGATGAGGATAATAAAGGAATAACCCCTCCATTCTCAGGCTGTAACGCTGCAAAACCCTGATAAGCGCACCACGTTCTAAATCATCAGCAACCAGCTCAACAGGAATATATGCCAGCCCCAGACCCAGCCTAGCAGCTTCTGCTTCCATATAGCTGTCAGATAAGACCCATTGTCCCTGAGGTCGGTGTGTGACTTTTTTATCGTCCTGAGTGAGTTCCCACTGGTACAAACTTCCGTCGGCAAACTGATAGGCAATACAGGGATGAATCGCTAAATCAGTTGGGGTTTGCGGAAAACCGTAGCGTCTAAAATGCTCGGGGGTAGCGACAATGGCCATTTCCATATCAGGTGTAATTCGTACCGCGACCATCCCATTACCCACTTCAGGTCCCAGGCGGACACCCGCATCGAATCTTTCCTCGATAATATCGACGAACCGGCTCTCATTCATCAGCTCAAGCCTGATATCCGGGTAGCGCTGTTTAAATATCGCGAGCTTTGGCAGAAGGCATTTATCAATCGCGTGCTGGCTGGCGTTGATGCGGACCGTGCCGGAGGGGGTCTGACGATAATGGGCCAGTGTGGCAAGCCCAAGATCTAATGCATCAAACCCAGACTCTGTCGTCTGGTAGAGTTGTTCCCCCGCTTGTGTCATTGACAGCTTACGCGTGGTGCGCACCAGAAGCTGGACACCCAATCTTTCTTCTAGCTCACGAACAGAACGACTGATCCCCGATTGAGCAAGCCCAAGCCGTTGAGCCGCAGCGGTAAAGCTGCCCTCCCGTACCACCTGCATGAACAGGTAAAGCTCGTTATAGTTTTCCCTTTTCGCCATCGATTTATTTTCCTTGTTACTCAAGCCTCAGTATTTGTTTATAACAATATGGTATTAATCTTAGCAGTTATTACCCACTAATCAGCATTAATTCTGCTCACTACAATAGGGCCTATCGAAACAAAGTACCGCAGTGTTGTCCGTATGAAACCTGTATCTCTGACTTGTTTTTCATGGGGATTTTTCATGAATGTTCTTACCAGAAAACTGAAAAACGCTATGCCCGCCATGCTGCTATTCGCCTCATTAAGTGGAGTGACGACAATGAGTTATGCTGATTCAACCAATCCGAATTCCCCCGTTTCAATGACCAATAAATGGGATAAGACCTTCGCCGAGAGCAATAAAGTCGATCACCGGAAGGTGTCATTTCAGAACCGATATGGGATCACATTAGTTGGCGATCTTTATATTCCAAAAGATCAGGGCAATCGCAAGCTTGCTGCTATTGCGGTAAGTGGACCTTTTGGTGCGGTTAAAGAGCAATCCAGCGGTCTGTATGCGCAGACCATGGCTGAGCAGGGTTTTGTTACGTTGGCCTTCGATCCTTCTTACACGGGGGAAAGCGGTGGTTATCCACGTAACGTCGCATCACCGGATATCAATACAGAAGACTTTAGTGCAGCAGTTGATTTCCTGGGATTACAAAAAGAGGTGGACCGCGACCGTATTGGCATACTCGGTATTTGTGGTTGGGGTGGTATGGCGCTGAATGCGGCAGCAATGGACACACGCGTTAAAGCGGTCGCGACTAGCGTAATGTATGACATGAGCCGGGCGATGGGGCATGGCGTGGGAGATGGCAAAGATCGTTATTCAACCGCCGATCGCCGAGCCGTACTGCAATATCTTAATGAACAGCGCTGGAAGGATGCGGAAAGCGGAACATTTGCACATGGCGGTCATGACATTAACGTGGATCAGAACGGCAAGGCCAGCACGGGCGAGCGTATCCTGCCAGAAACGTTACCGGCAGATCCTCATCCGATACTGAAAGAGTTCTTTGATTATTACCGCATGCCTCGCGGTTTCCATGAGCGTTCCGTTAACTCGACAGGTGCATGGACTGCGACAATGCCGCTTTCGTTTATGAATATGCCGCTGCTTAGCTATGCGAATGAAATCACTATCCCGACACTTATCGTGACGGGTGAGAATGCGCACTCACGCTATTTTGCCGAAGATGCTTATAAAGCCGTCGGCAGTAAAGAGAAAGAGCTGATCGTTGTCCCCGGCGCAAACCATGTTGACTTGTACGACAATGTCGCCGGCAAGATACCTTTCGCGCAGTTTGAAGCGTTTTTCAAGAAAAGCTTAAAGTCATAACCTGAGTTGAACGTGTTAAAGGCCACCTGCGTCTGGCAGGTGGCCTTTATGCGGGACTCCGCCCGGCGATGTTTGAACAGAACCGGGGAGGTATTCAGAGATACTCCTAATGCACACACTGAGCCAAACAGCACCACGCGAAAAAGAGCACGCTTACTGGGGCGGCATTCTTGCCATGACCCTGTGCGTCTTTGTTTTAATCGCATCAGAATTTATGCCCGTTAGTCTGCTAACTCCTATTGCCCGCGATTTGGGTGTTACGGAGGGGCTAGCAGGTCAGGGGATTGCCATTTCCGGCGCGCTGGCGGTCTTGACCAGCCTGACCATTTCTACTCTTGCCGGAAATATGAATCGGAAATACCTCCTGCTGGGGATGACGGCACTGATGGCAATGTCGGGGATGATTATCGCACTGGCTTCCAGTTATCTGGTTTATATGGCAGGCAGAGCCCTGATTGGCATTGCGATCGGTGGATTCTGGTCATTGTCCGCTGCAACGGCTATTCGCCTTGTGCCACAGCATCAGGTCTCCCGTGCGCTGGCTATTTTTAACGGCGGTAATGCTTTGGCGACGGTAGTGGCAGCGCCGCTGGGTAGCTACCTGGGGGCAACCATTGGATGGCGCGGATCCTTCTGGTGCCTGGTCCCGGTCGCGGTAGTGGCCTTTATCTGGCAGTGCTTTAGTCTGCCCGGCATGGACGGCAATAAAAGCCCATCGTCACGCGGATCCGTATTCCGCTTGTTCAGCCGTCCTGTTATCTCCATGGGTATGCTGGCCTGCGGCCTATTCTTCATGGGGCAGTTTGCGTTATTTACCTACGTGCGCCCGTTTCTGGAAACGGTGACGCGGGTAAATACCTCTGGCTTATCCCTGATCCTGCTCGCCATCGGTGTGGCGGGTTTTGTAGGCACGCTGATTGTCTCCACATTCCTTGAGGCGAGATTTTACCCGACGTTGATAACTATCCCTATGTTGATGGCAGCCATCGCCATAACCTTAATTCTGACAGGGCACAACGTCCTGGTTGTCGCACTACTGTTAGGCTTCTGGGGCATGCTTGCAACTGCTGCGCCAACGGGATGGTGGACATGGATTGCGCGTACACTTCCTGAAGATGCAGAAGCGGGGGGCGGGTTGATGGTCGCCGTAATTCAGCTCTCTATTGCACTGGGTTCAACGGCAGGTGGCATTGTGTTTGACCACCTTGGCTGGCAGAGTGCTTTTGCAATGAGTGGCGCTTTACTCCTTAGCGCAGTCGTCCTGACATTGTTCACATCACGGATAAAAGCGAGCACGCATTAGTCAGGCGAAGGCCCTCGCTCGAAAAGGGTAAGCATTATGTTTTGGGGCAGCCCGTGACTTGCGGGTAATTGCGACATACCAGATTGAGTTTGTATTTCTGCTCGAAACCCTTATCCAGCATGCATTGCTGAACATCAGCGGCTTTGCGCAGCGTCGGCACGTAAGGCTCCGAGCCCAAAGGTTGCGGATAACCGCATTGATACATCACCGCCAGTGCTTATTTGTCGTTTTCTACTTCATGAGAAAAATGCTGCGAGGCTCCCGCTTTACGCCAAGTAATCAAGGAAGACTTGCTCACGCCAGAATCCGGCTTTATCGGATGAAACCCTCTGTCTGCGACAAAAGGCAGCGCTTCTGGCTGACTCTGAATCGTGGCGCTTTTTGTGGATGAAACTGGTCATCAAGTCATCGAGAAATTTCCTGTCAGTGATGTGGAGTACAGTTTTTATCAACACTCAGCCAAGAATCTCGCTCAGGTAGACATTCCCACCCCAATGCTATTGTTCGCCGATCCGTCCTTACGCAAGTTGAGACTGGAATATATCCCACACCAGGTTGATCAGGACGCAGTTGGACGAGATGAAGTGTTGTCAATTCTGTCTCGCTTACATTGCTACCCTCCAGACCCTTCATGGGTTTATCACAACCACACCTGGTCAGAATCAGCCCTCGAAAAATCTCTCACACTGTAAGAATGATTTGATGTTTTCAAAACCATTGAGCTATCAATGATGCAGATTCCACCAGGAAAAGCGATGTCTGCACCTCGCGCATAGCGGGCTATATAAGTTGGACTGCTTGGGGGGCCAATATTGGTATGTCACTGCCTTTCTGAGCCGTATGGCATAGCACCCACCCAATAAAAAGCCCGCTCATATTTTGCATGGGCAGGCTTTATTTATAACGACGAATTGTTAATCGTCATCTTCGTCGTCCAGCTCTTCCGGCATCTGGTCGGAGTCAGGCTTGATAACCAGCAGGTCGCAGCGCAGATGATCAATAACGTGTTCTGCGGTGTTGCCCAGGAAAGCTGCCGACAGTCCAGTGCGACCAATAGTGCCCAGAACGACGATCCCTGCCTGTAAATGCTCCGCCAAATCGGGGATCACTTTTTCAGCTAACCCTTCTACGACGTGGGTCATGTTCTCATCGATACCAAATGTCTGGCGAATGGCTTTCATGGCAACAAGATGCTGACCACGGATTGCGTCGTTAAAAACACTCGGATCGAACTCTGGCAGTTCAATTGCAATATTGTTTGGCGGCACGCGGTAGGCGCTCACCAGATGTACTTCGGTATTGTTAACTTCTTCGGCGAGTCGAAGGGTTTCTGTAACCAGTTTTACGTTCAGAGCATTGTGATATTGCTCTCCGCTGGCAAGATTCACGGCGACGAGCGCCTTTCCACCTTCCGGCCATGGCTGGTCGTTCACCATCCACACTGGGCATGGACATTTACGCAGCAAATGCCAGTCGGTCGGGGTAAAAATCACGGATCGGAGTTTGTCGTGTTGGTGCGTCATTTTTAACAACAGGTCATGCCCGCCGCTAATCACTTCCTGGATGATGGCTTCAAAAGGTCTGTTGTGCCACACCACTTTAATCTCAATGGGCACGCCGGATTCAATGTAATGTTGCGCTTGTTCTTTGATCCAGTCCGCACGCTGGTTGATAACACCTTCACGCATAGCGGTGAGTTCGTCAGGTGACAGAAGACGGGTCATTTCGTAGGAAAAATCATAGACCGGCAAGAATGCTTTAATGCTGCCACCAATCCGTTGTTGCACATAAACAGCACGCCGCAGGGCAGGTTGATCGTCCTGATTGGGATCAATCGCAACTAACATGTTTTGATATTTTGACATACAGGGTCTCCTTATATCTCATCAACCACATTCTTTTTAAGGTTAATCCATAAGAGGAGAATGAAACAGGATGAAGCCATAATGTTTAAGCCCTGGCAACGACAATCCCCGCTTTACCATCATTTATTCCAGATCCTGCAACTGCCAGATACGAACCTACGTTTTAATACGAAAGAACCATTCTGTGAGTATTGTGTAATTATCTTTTGCGGGCGAACTCATGAGGTTTTCCCTAACGTTGATAAGCATGACTAAGGGTTACGATGCGTAATCCCAATCAGTAATGAGAAAGTGTTTATATTCGTTTATAATCAACTTGTTAATAGTGATTCATTCATGTTTTCCATCCTGATTTTGGTATAAAACCCCTTCCATTTTTGTCGCCTTTCACCATACTGGCTTTGATCATGATTTTGCAATAAACGTTCATTTTGAAAGTTATATCTTTTAAAGTGTGATCAATAACGATTATTTGTTGGTTTGTTTTGATTATATTCCCTTCGCGGTGAGATAAAAAGAAAGCGTACCCCTACGTACATGACAGGAGAGCGAGATGATCGAAATTATCACACACGGTGCCGAGTGGTTTATCGGCCTGTTTCAGAAAGGCGGAGAGGTTTTTGTCAGTATGGTAACTGGCATTTTACCTCTATTAATCAGTTTGTTGGTCGTCATGAATGCGTTGATCGTATTTGTCGGCCAGAGAAGAATCGAACGTCTGGCACAAGGTTGTGCCGGGAATCCCATACTGCGTTATTTACTGCTCCCGGTGATTGGGACGTTTGTGTTTTGTAACCCAATGACACTGAGCCTCGGGCGGTTCATGCCTGAAATCTATAAGCCCAGCTATTACGCTGCCAGCTCATACAGTTGCCATTCCATGAATGGATTATTCCCACATATTAACCCTGGCGAACTCTTTGTTTATCTCGGTGTTGCCAGTGGGTTGACGACATTGGGATTACCTCTGGGGCCGCTGGCGGTCAGTTATTTCCTGGTCGGTATGGTGACTAATTTCTTCCGTGGCTGGGTAACCGATCTCACAACACGCATCTTCGAACGCAAGATGGGTATTCAGCTTGCACGTCAGGTTCAACTTTAAATGCGGAGCAGAAAATGAGTGCAATTATTCGAGTAAATCAGGGTGAAGGCGGCTGGGGTGGCCCATTACTGATTGAGGCTGTACCTGATAAGAAAGTGGTTTATATCACCGCAGGAACCCGCCCGGCGATTGTCGATAAACTCGCCGCACTCACTGGCTGGGAAACCGTAGACGGTTTTAAAGAAGGTGAACCACCGACCGATGAGATTGGCGTGGTTGTCATTGACTGTGGCGGTACGTTGCGTTGTGGCATCTATCCTAAACGCAGGATTCCGACGGTCAATATTCATTCGACAGGGAAATCCGGTCCGCTGGCACAATTTATCACCGAAGATATTTATGTGTCCGGTGTGCGAGTACATGACATTTCTATCGAAACGAAGGAAACCAATGAACCGGCACTTGCTGACATGAGCAGTACGCCACCTAAAGCTAAAGGTGGACGGGAATATGACACCACAAAAAAAATAACCGAACAAAGTGACGGGCTGCTGGCAAAAGTCGGGATGGGAATGGGGTCCGGCGTCGCGGTGCTGTTCCAGGCAGGGCGTGACACCATCGATACAGTGCTCAAAACCATTCTGCCTTTTATGGCATTTGTGGCCGCACTCATCGGCATCATTATGGCTTCAGGATTGGGTGATCTGGTGGCGCATGGCCTGACACCACTGGCCAAAAGTCCGATAGGGTTAGTGATGCTGGCCCTGATTTGCTCCTTCCCGTTGCTCTCTCCTTTCCTCGGCCCAGGTGCCGTTATTGCACAAGTCATTGGCGTACTGGTGGGCGTGCAAATCGGTTTGGGAAATATTCCGCCGCATCTGGCCTTGCCTGCACTCTTCGCCATCAACGCCCAGGCAGCGTGTGATTTTATCCCGGTTGGATTGTCTCTGGCAGAAGCCAAACAAGACACCGTGCGGGTCGGTGTGCCGTCTGTCCTGGTCAGCCGTTTTCTTACTGGCGCTCCCACGGTGCTTATCGCGTGGGCCGCTTCCGCTTTCATCTATCAGTAAGGGGTCGTGATGCAAACCATTTATGAAACCACTATCACGCATATCGGTGATTTTGCCCGTGAAGCACTGCAAGACCGGATGTTGATCACTTTCCGTGAGGGGGCACCGGCGGACATTCAGGATTATTGCTTCATTCATCAGCACAGCGTGACCGACGGTGAACTGCATTGCGGTGCGTGTATGGAGCTGGCCAACGTCCGCTATCCGGTCACTGCTGTAGGTGAAGTGGCTATGCAGAATTTACGCGAACTGGGTCATATCACGCTGCGGTTTGATGGATGTGAACAGGCAGAATTTCCCGGAAGTGTGCATGTAAAAGGCATGACGCCCCAAGATGTCCCGCTTGGTAGTGTATTGAAATTTATCGATTAATATTTTGGCCAGGAGTCAATTATGGAACAGGTAG
>DATERH010000122.1:0-6598 GCA_035271785.1 Buttiauxella sp. | reverse complement strand
CCGTAGTGTACCCCAGCTATGATGGGTTTTGACAAGCCAACGGAATGCCGATTTAATCGGAAAGTAGAATTCACAGGAGAATTTGTCGATGAGACATCTGGTTGCAGCTCTGGCTTTACTGATACTACCCGTCGCGGTAGTTTGGGCTGATCCGCCTTCAGATTCCACCTCAGCGCCACAAGTCGCTCCCTATTTATTGGCAGGCGCCCCAACGTTCGATATGAACATCACCCAGTTTCGGGAAACATTCTCCGCTAAAAACCCGACGTTACCCATCAATGAGTTTCGGGCTATCGACCCCAAAGCCAATGAAGTGAACCTGATGCGCGCCGCCAGTAAAATCAACGAGAATCTTTACACCTCCACTGCACTTGAGCGCGGCACACTGAAAATAAAATCTATCCAGATAACGTGGTTGCCGATTCAAGGACCTGAGCAAAAAGCAGCGCGAGCAAAAGCGACAGAGTATATGGCAGCACTGATTCGCACTTTTACACCTTTGCTTTCAAAGCAGCAAAGCGTGGCAAAACTCACTAAGCTGCTCAGCAATGGTAAGAACAAACGTTATTACGCACAAACCGAAGGCGCTATCCGCTATGTTGTCGCAGATAACGGTGAAAAGGGGCTCACTTTCGCTGTTGAACCGATTAAGCTGACGCTATCGGAAACACTTAACACCAACTAAATATACCCGTTAGCATTCGAGTCGCTGGTAGGCGGCCAGGGAGCTTATCCCGATGAGCTTACTTCAGTAAGTGAGTGCAGCCAACACCCCTGCGGCTTGAAGGATGAGGGGTATATATGACAAAAAGCAAAGCCTTTCGCTTGCTGAGTCTCTATACTGTTTCACAGACCATGCTGCCCTGAATGGCAGCGATACTTTTATTAGTTTGACCTTGTGGAGAATTAAGATGCGACATCCTTTGGTGATGGGTAACTGGAAACTGAACGGTAGCAAGAACATGGTACACGAGCTGATTGCTGGCTTACGTAATGAGCTGGCTGGCGTTGCTGGCTGTGGCGTTGCTATCGCTCCTCCAACTATGTATCTGGATCTGGCTAAACATGCTGCATCCGGTAGCCACATCATTCTTGGTGCTCAGAACGTTGACCTGAACCTGTCTGGCGCATTCACTGGTGAAGTTTCTGCAGAAATGCTGAAAGATGTAGGTGCTAAATACATCATCATCGGTCACTCCGAGCGTCGTACTTACCACGCAGAGTCTGACGAACTGATCGCTAAAAAATTCGCAATCCTGAAAGAAGTTGGCCTGATCCCAGTTCTTTGCATCGGTGAAACTGAAGCAGAAAACGAAGCCGGCAAAACTGAAGAAGTTTGCGCACGTCAGATTGACGCTGTGCTGAAAACTCAGGGTGCAGCAGCCTTCGAAGGCGTGGTTATCGCTTACGAACCAGTATGGGCAATCGGTACTGGTAAATCTGCAACTCCTGCTCAAGCTCAGGCTGTTCACAAGTTCATTCGTGACCACATCGCTAAAGCTGATGCGAAAGTGGCTGAGCAAGTGATCATCCAGTACGGCGGTTCCGTAAACGATAAAAATGCAGCAGAGCTGTTTGCTCAGCCAGACATCGACGGCGCGCTGGTTGGCGGTGCTTCACTGAAAGCTGATGCATTTGCAGTCATCGTTAAAGCTGCTGCTGAAGCGAAAAAAGCGTAAGTTCTCGCTTATAAATATTAAGGCTCTGCCAGCAATGGCGGGGCCTTTATTTTTTCAGCAATCCACAGTCGTGATCTTGTAGTTGCTCCGCAGAAGCCAGGTTGAAGCGCAGTAAATTCCGTTCCGTGGCTAACGCTATCCACTCCCCATCCGCCAATTTCGCCATCGCCAGACTGTAGCGCCCCATATGTTCGCGAGCCTGCAGAACCTGAGTTGCCAGCATGATGAGTGGGCTACGTTGAGAAAACTCAGTCGCAGTAACTTTTCTGGCAATGTACTGATTTCCAGCCAGTGATACCGGGAACGTATGCCAGTCTGTGCTTACGGTATACGCATACTGATTTAGCTGGTCACGCACATCAGTCCGTAAACAAGAAATATGAATATGTAGCTGATTTTGCGAGCGCCCTGTTGCGGAGTTAATGGTGAGTGAAACGACATCATCAGGAACATGAGCACCCAGCCGCACACTCATAACGTTGCGCTGCTGCCACGCCAACCACAAGAAATTAGCGGTTTTAGCCTGCAATAATTCCGGGCTTTCCATGCCGTTCATTTTCGCTGTCGGGAGCAGCAGGTATTGCAGCGGGCCATTGATATCTTTTAGCAACACGAATCCCGAAGGCAAATCCACTTTGGCGCAAGGCTCAGGGTTTTGGTTAGTACGCTGATGAGGAACACATTGTTCGTTGACGATACGCCACAGGGCATCTGGATGATGAAGGTGCTTCTGCAGGCTTACGCCACCAACAACTGTGACGACTAAGAAGAGGATAAAGAAAACTATTGTGCGTCGACGGCGCAGCATTGAAACCTCAGGAACAATTTAGAGGGCAGCTCAGCGTAACGCAAAGGTGGATGTCGCAAAAGTAAAACGACCCCTTTCGGGGCCGTTATTACGTTTAACGCTGACTAATTTGGTCGAAGGTGCCGCCATTAGAGAAATGTTCTTTCTGGGCTTTCGTCCAACCACCAAACTCTTTATCAATAGTGAACAATTTAAGTTTAGGGAAGACGTTGTCATATTTCTTCGCCACTTCAGCATTGCGTGGGCGATAGTAATTTTTCGCCACAATTTCCTGCCCTTGTGGTGAATAGAGGTATTTCAGGTACTCTTCTGCAACTTTCTGAGTGCCTTTTTTCTCCACCACTTTGTCTACAACTGAAACAGTCGGCTCAGCAAGAATCGACTCGCTCGGTGTCACGATTTCAAACTTGTCTTTACCCAGTTCGTTGGTCGCCAAAAACGCTTCATTTTCCCAGGCAATCAACACGTCACCGATTCCACGCTCAACAAAAGTGCTGGTTGAGCCGCGAGCACCGGAATCCAGCACTTCAACGTTTTTATACAGCGCCTTCACGAAATCCTGAGCTTTGGCTTGATCGTTATTGTTGTGATGCAGTGCGTAGCCCCACGCTGCCAGATAGTTCCAGCGTGCGCCGCCTGAGCTTTTTGGATTCGGGGTGATAACAGAAACGCCCGGTTTAATCAGATCATTCCAGTCATGAATTTGTTTTGGGTTGCCTTTGCGCACCAGGAAAACGATGGTCGATGTGTATGGCGCGGAGTTATCCGGCAGGCGTTTAATCCAGTTTTTGTCGATACGGCCGCGTTCAGCAATAGCATCAACATCATATGCAAGCGCCAGGGTCACTACATCGGCTTCAATACCGTTAATAACGGATGTTGCCTGTTTACCGGAACCACCATGAGACTGGCGAATAACAACGTTATCACCGGTTTGTTGTTTCCAGTGAGCACTGAACGCCTTGTTGTACTCGTCATAAAGCTCGCGAGTGGGGTCGTAAGAGACGTTAAGTAACTGAATATCTTTCGCCAATACACTTGTAGATGCCAACAGTAATGTAAGTCCAACTCCCCACTTATTCATTTTTCGCTCTCTTTAATCCGATTTGATGAAAGCAGCGTGCCAGAATTTTAACCATTCATTAAAGAATAAAAAAAGATTGGCTATAACTAATGAGCATATAACAGACAGCAAAAAGCCGGGTTTCCCCGGCTTCATATTTCACGACTCGTGAATCAATACAGCTTCTTAGCGCAATCCAACCAGTCACCTTTGAACGGACGCTTCATGTTTTCGATAGCGTCGACAATGTCATGGTGAACCAGCTTCTCATTCTGGATGCCTACGCAACGACCGCCGTGGCCTTGCTGCAGCAGTTCGATGGAGTAAGCGCCCATGCGGGAGGCCAAAATGCGATCGTATGCAACCGGTGAACCACCGCGTTGAATGTGGCCCAGAACGGTGGCGCGGGTTTCGCGTTTGGTTTCCGTCTCGATATATCGGGCCAGTTCGTCGATGTCACAGATGTGCTCAGTGATAGCCACGATAGCGTGCTTTTTACCTTTAGCGATACCCGCTTTGATTTCTTCAACCAGGTCTTCGCGATTAAACTCAACTTCTGGCAAGACAACAAACTCGCACCCGCCAGCAATGGAGGCAGCTAAGGTCAGATCACCACAGTAACGGCCCATCACTTCCACGATGGAAATACGCTGGTGGGAGGAAGAAGTGTCGCGCAGGCGGTCGATTGCTTCCACGACGGTTTCCAGAGCGGTGAAGAAACCGATGGTGTAATCAGTGCCTTTGATATCGTTATCAATGGTGCCTGGCAGACCGATGCACGGGAAGCCCATTTCGGTCAGGCGCTTAGCACCCATATAGGAACCATCACCGCCGATAACAACCAATGCATCAATACCGCGGTTTTTCAGATTCTCGATAGCCACTTCACGGATTTTCTCATCGCGAAACTCTGGGAAACGAGCTGAGCCCAGGAAGGTGCCACCGCGGTTGATCATATCGGACACACTATATCGGTCCAGATTAACCATGCGGTCTTCATACAATCCCAGATAGCCATCATAAATGCCCACGACTTCCAGACCTTCCGACAATGCTGCGCGCACTACACCGCGAATCGCGGCGTTCATGCCCGGCGCATCACCGCCACTCGTCAACACACCAATTTTTTTGATCATGACTACCTCTGAACTTTTGAATGCATAATTAATCCTGTTGCCGGAAACGGCCTGCGGCATGCCGAGGCGTCGACTCTGCTACAAATAGTATAACAACCGCTTCCTGCTGAATTGATTCAGGTCAGGCCATATATCGGTATTTTATACAAAAAATATCGAACCTGTCTGACTTTACAACGAAAAATTAAAGCTCAAAATGCCCTTGTTGCTGCGTCGGGACAACTGAGCAGGGGTCTTGGTGAATAATCACATCTGACCCAGGAAAACGATACAAAATTGCCTGCTCCACTTGTTCGGCAATAACATGCGCCTGAACCAGTGGCAGATTGTCTTCCATTTCAATATGGACTTGAATAAAGCGGGTCGGCCCTGACTGCCGCGTTCGTAGATCATGCGCCCCTTTAACACCAGGCCATGAATTGATGATATCAATAATTCCCTGTCGCTCATCATCCGGTAAAGCACGATCTAAAAGAGATTGCACAGCTTCATAACCCATGCGCAGCGCGCTAGACAAAATATAGACGCCAATGCCTAACGCAAATATTGAATCTGCGCGGTGCCAACCGTACCAGGACAATGCAAACGCAACAAGAATTGCTCCGTTCATCATAACATCAGACTGATAATGAAGCATATCTGCACGAACCGCCTGACTTTGCGTTTTTCGCACGACCCAACGTTGAAAAGTCACCAGAATTAATGTGCTGAACAACGCAATGACCGTGACGACGACCCCGACTAAAGGCTGTTTCATTGGTGATGGTTCAGCTAAATGCTGAATACCAGTCAAAAACAGAAACAACGCAGAACCGGAAATAAACATACTTTGCGCTAATGCTGCCAGCGATTCCGCTTTACCATGGCCAAAGGTATGCTCTTCATCTGCGGGTTGCAGCGAATAACGAACGACAAGAAGGTTAGTTAGCGACGCGGCAATGTCCACTAGCGAATCGACCAATGCGGCCAGAATACTGACCGAGCCTGTATACCACCAAGCAAATATCTTGATCAAAAGTAACAGTGAGGCCATAACCGTCGCGGCAATTGCTGCACGGCTGACCAATTTCCCATATTGTTGATTCATAGGGGCTCCAGCAAATCATTGCTGGCTAGTATAGCGGATTCATCCGAACCATCAGGCAAAAAAAACCCGCCTTGGTAGGCGGGGAAGACAGGGATGGTGTCTATGGCAAGGAAAACAGGGTTTGTTACTGGTTACTACGCTTACTGCTACTACTCAGTGCCTGCAATGAAGACATCTGTTGCAGATCCCCCAGTTCACGAAATTGATTCATGCGCTGTTGGTGTTTGTCGTTTAAAACGGCCTGCTGGTCAGGACTTAACAAGCGGTACATTTGATTGCGTACTTTCGCCATTTCAACCTGGCGAGCCACTTGTTCTTGTGCCATTTTTTCAGCCTGGGCACGCACTGCCGTTTCATCAAAATTCTCAGCGATAACCAGATTATGCATGGTCTCCATTTCGCTTACATTCACGGGTGGGCTATCATGCCGTGCCCGTTGCATTAGATCGCGCATTTGTTGGCGCTGTTGTTCGGTCAGGTTTATCCCTTCGAACATATGGCTCTGAAGGTTATTTCGCTTTACCGAACCTTCACCGCCCTGGCACCAGTTATTGCTAGCCGGTAACTCTCTGGCATGACTAGCCAGGGTAATCAGAGTCAATGTAGAGGCCATGACGGCAGCGGTAACATTGCGCATCACTTGCTCCTGAAATCATCTGTGCTGCGATTCAACGAAAGCCAGTCTACGATTCCCGCTGCAAACTAGCGTCAGGGGGTGTAAAACAACGTAAAGTCATAGATTAGCGCGCCTTGATGACGTAATTTCTGCCTCGGAGGTAATTTAACAATGAATAAAATTCTGCTAGTTGATGATGACCGAGAGCT
>DATERH010000121.1:0-7032 GCA_035271785.1 Buttiauxella sp. | reverse complement strand
CCCCTTTGCGCTGGCTCAGATTGTGGATAGCCGGGGTTCAACACCGCGTCATTGCGCACAAATGTTGGTGCGAAACGATGGCAGCGTGATGGGCACGATTGGCGGTGGAATGATGGAGCGCAGGGTGATTGAAGAGTCGTTACTGGCAATTGCCGAGCGTAAGCCTCGTTTATTTCATGGCCGTATGGCGCGTAAAGGTGAGGATGCTGTCGGCTCCGATTGTGGCGGGGCGATGACAGTTTATATCGATATTCATGGCCATAACCCGCGTCTGGTTCTGATCGGTGCAGGGCATGTTAACCAGGCGATTGCAAAAGCTGCGGCTGCGCTGGATTTTAATATTCATGTCGCGGATGTGTATGCCGATAGCCTTAATCCTGATTATTTCCCTCCGGCGACGCGTTTATTACAGGCGGCAAGTTTCACCGAAGCCATTGAAACATTGCAAATTGAACCTGAGGACTATGTCGTTATTGCCACCAATAGCCAGGACAAAGAAGCGCTGGATTGTCTCATTCATCGCCCGGTGAAATATCTTGGTTTGTTGGCAAGTCGCCGTAAAGCCCAGACTTTCATCCAACAATTGCGTACCAGGTGTGTCCCTGAAGCTGAGCTGCAGAGATTACATGCCCCGATTGGTTTTAATATTGGTGCGGAAACACCGCAAGAAATTGCTATCAGTATTCTGGCGGAAATAGTACAGCACCGTCATCAGGCCCCCGGTGGCCCAATGAATGCGCAGGAAACTGCGGGGCAGTTGGTGGTGATTCGTGGTGCGGGTGATATTGCGACCGGCGTTGCATTGCGCCTCTATCATTCAGGTTTCCGTGTGGTGATGCTGGAAATGGCGAAGCCTACGGTGATCCGTTGTTCGGTGGCTTTTGCTCAGGCAATGTTTGACGGAGAAACGACCGTGGAAGGGGTGACAGCTCGCTTTGCTGCGGATGTTGATGAAGTCCCGGCGCTGCTCCGTGCGGGAGTCATTCCGGTATTAGCAGATGAAAAGGCAAGTTTGCTTCCTGTGCTGCGCCCCGATGGCCTGGTGGATGCCATTCTGGCAAAAACGAATAAAGGTACATACCGTGGAATGGCGCCAGTCACCATCGCATTGGGCCCTGGATTTGAGGCAGGAAAAGACTGTGACGCCGTGATTGAAACGAATCGAGGGCATTACCTTGGCCGTGTTATTTACCAGGGGAAAGCGCAGGCGAATACCGGCATACCAGGCAATATCAATGGTGAAACCACTCGTCGGGTCATGCGCGCAGAGGTGGCCGGGAAAATACGTTGTTGTGTGAAGCTGGGGGATGTGGTGAGCCAGGGTGATATTGTGGCCTACATTGACGACACGCCGGTAATGGCCCCTTTAAATGGAATGGTGCGCGGATTGCTCAATGACGGTTTGAGTGTGACAGCCGGTTTTAAAATTGGTGATGTTGACCCACGAGGATATGCGGCAGATTTTACCACTGTGTCGGATAAAGCCCGTGCTATTGGCGGCGCGGTGCTGGAAGCGATGATGGCATCACCAAAAAAACCAACGCAACGTAAAGAGCTACCGATCAAAGAAGCTGCATTGGTGGATTAATTCCGTTTCAAGCTGATTAGGTTCCGTTCATCTCTTACAAGGTGAACGGAACCTTAAAAACAAAATCCTTTACTGGCAAATCACGGTCCCCGTTTCCCCTCGATACCTTTTTGGCTTTCTCCAGTATCGTCATCAGCGTAGTGGTAAATTTCCGTCGCTCTTCAAATTGCTACATCCTGAGGTCACGCTGGTTGATCAATATCGCGTGTTTAAACATCAGAGTAGTTAAAAGGTTGGCGTTTTATAAAACGCCCACGCCCCGCAACACCGCTAAATTCCCCCTGGCTCCAGATTGTTTCGCCGCGTGACAAGGTGTGGCGTATTTGCCCCTGGCAAACCATGCCTTCGTATGGGCTGTAATCAGCGTTGTCATGCAGTTCGCAGTGACGAATCGAGGTGCTGGTTCTGGGATCGATAATCACCACATCGGCGTCGAAACCTGGGGAAATGCCCCCTTTTTGTGGCCACAACCCGAACAATTTCGCAGGCATGGTGCTGGTCAGTGAGACGAAGCGTTCTGGTGAAATACGCCCGCTCATTACGCCTGCGGAAAACAGCAGCAGTAAACGGTTTTCCACGCCCGGCAGCCCATTTGGGCAATGGCTGAAATCGCCACCTGAGAGCGCGATTCGTTGTTGATAAGGGAACGTACAGTGGTCGGTGGCGACGACATCAATTGCGCCATCGCTGATACCGCACCATAACGCGTCTTGTTCGCGTAGGTCGCGCAATGGTGGGCTGAGAATAAATTTCAGCGCGTCCTCGCGCAGATACGAGCGTTCATCCAGCATTAAATATTGTGGGCAGGTTTCCACCCAAACCGGCTGATGGCGCACTTTTGCCAGCCGTAAGTAGTCAAGCCCGAGGCCGTTGGACAGATGGACGATATACAACGGCGCATTGCCCGAAAGCCGTGCCAGATTAATCATCCTCGCGATGGCTTCTGCTTCACATTCAGGCGGGCGGCTGCGGGCGTGATAAAGCGGGGCAGTGAGTCCTGCAGCAAGAAAATCAGTGCGCCTCTGAGCAATAACGGCATCATTTTCTGGGTGCACAGTGGTCAGCGCTCCGACTTCGTTAAGCCGCTGCAAAGCGCGTAATACGTCACTGTCATTCAGTTTATAGAGATAGGTCAGATAGAGTTTAAAACTGCTGATCCCTTCATCGACCATTGAGGGGATCTCATCGATGATGGCGTCATCAATGTGCTGGATGACCCCATGAAAGCTGTAGTCGATCACGGCTTTATCACGGGCATAGCCGTGATATGCCTCTAATTGGTGGTGCAGGTTACATCCCGCTGGGCCGAATCCCATATGGTCAATAATGGTTGTTGTCCCACCACACGCCGCAGCACGGGTACCGGTAAAAAAATCATCACAACTGCGGGCCATTCCGACGTCAATATTAAAATGGGTGTGAACATCTATCCCACCAGGCATGACGTAGCAGCCCGAGGCATCAATGACTTCACAATCGTCAGGTATGGGAATATCCGCAGCAACTTTTTCGAACAAACCGTTGGCGATTAACACGTCATGTTGTGCCTGGCCTGTGGCATTCACCACACAACCATTTTTAATCAGCACTTTCGTAGTGGTTTTTTTGGCAGCAATCATGATGAATACTCCGTCACCGACTGGCTCCGTTGGTGACCCAACGGAGCAGGGTTAGTAAAATTTATTTCTTCAGTTCAGACAGGTAAGCCAGTGGAATCGAGGCGTACAGCGCAGCACAAGTAACCAGATGCTCTTTCCAGGTTTTTTCATTCGGCGCATGGGCTTCAGGTTCTTTACCTGGACCAAAACCGATGACTGGAATACCGTGACGTCCCATGATGGAAACGCCATTGGTTGAGAACGTCCATTTGTCCACTACCGGATCTTTGTGGAACAAACCCTGGTAGGCTTTGCTGAGGGTTTTCACTGTGATGTGGTCTTCTTCCACTTTCCAGGTCGGGAAGTAGCATTCGGTTGGATACACAAGGCCAGTCCACGATGGGCGGTCATATTCGTACATCGACACGGCCGCGTTGGCGGTTTTGACAGCATCGAGTGCGCGGATTTCTTCCAGTGCACCTTCCCATGATTCGCCCCAGGTTAAGCGGCGATCAATAGAGACGGCGCAACTGTCTGCTACAGCGCAACGGCTTGGTGAGGTAAAGAATATTTCAGAAACCGTTAACGTCCCTTTGCCGAGGAACTCGTCATTGCCCAGGCGGGTTGCCAGTTGTTGTAATTCGTTAAGGATTGGACCCATTTTAAAAATGGCGTTATCCCCGCGTTCTGGTGCGGAACCGTGGCAACTCACCCCCTGGACATCGATGCGGATTTCCATGCGCCCGCGTTGTCCGCGATAAATCTGGCAGTCTGTGGGTTCGGTACTGACCACGAATTCTGGACGAATCCCTGATTGTTCAATGATGTACTGCCAGCATAACCCGTCACAGTCTTCTTCCTGAACGGTACCGGTCACCAGCAAGGTGTACTGATCTTCCAACCCTAAGTCTTTGATAATTTTACCGGCATATACCATTGAGGCCATGCCACCTTCCTGGTCAGATGCGCCACGTCCACCAATTAACTCTTCGGTTTCCATGCCCTCATAGGGATCGAATGACCAGTTTTTCATGTTACCGACGCCAACGGTATCGATATGGGCATCCATGGCAATCAGGTGCGGACCGTGGCCAATGTAACCGAGAATATTACCCATTGGGTCGATGTCGATTTTATCGAAACCGACTTTTTCCATCTCTTCTTTGATGCGATGCACGACGCGTTTTTCGTCGCAGCTTTCGCTTGGGATGGCAATCATGTCGCGTAAGAAGCGCGTCATATCAGCTTTGTAGTGTTCAGCTTTTTCTAAAACCAGTTCAAATGGAATCTGCTTAGTCATTTCTCTAACTCCCTTAATGAAACACTTCAGTGAACCGCTTGGGTTCACGCTGTTGTAGGGTAAGTGCCTTCCCAGACTACTTCGCGGTAATGCTTCACGTCGGTATCCCCTTCAGTATTGATGACCAATACGACGGAATCGCGGTTAAGCCCCAGTTTTGCCATCAATGTTTCGCGTTGCGGATGGTGATGAACGGCGGCGAGCACACCGAGGCCTACGGCTCCCGATTCGCCAGAAACAATACGAGGGTCTTTACCGAGTGGATTACCCAGTACGCGCATACCAAGAGCGGCAACCGAGTCCTGGCAGGAGATAAATTGCGTGGCGCAGTCACGAAGGACTGTCCAGCCGAGCGGATTAGGTTCACCGCAAGCAAGGCCTGCCATGATGGTTGGCATATCGCCACCAACGTTGACGATGTCCCCTTTCACGCCCGAGCGGAAAATACAATCGGCCAGTTCAGGTTCAACGACCACAGAGTGGAGACGCTGCGGCCCATAGACATCGGCCAGATAACCCAGCACACCACCCGCCATCGCACCGACACCGGCCTGCAAAAAGACGTGAGTTGGCCGTTCAATGCCAAGCTGTTTCATCTGTTCGACAGCTTCATCGGCAAGGGTCGAATAACCCTGCATAATCCAGGTCGGGATTTTGGTGTAGCCTTCCCAGGCAGTATCCTGTACGACTTCCCAGCCACGTTCTTTGGCGGTTTTCATGGTCATACGTACGGTATCGTCGTAATTCATGTCGGTGACGATGCATTCCGCACCGAGGTTCAGAATGTGATCGACGCGTTCTTGCGCCGAACCTTTCGGCATATAAACAACCGCATTTTGCCCCAGTTGCCGTGCAGCCCAGGCCACACCGCGACCGTGATTACCATCGGTAGTCGTGGCGAAGGTCATTTTTTCTTTGATGGTGTTTTTGATTTTCTCAAAAGAGAAATCGTTGATATCCATCTGGTATTTTTCGCACAACAACTGCGCGATGGCGTAAGTTCCCCCTAGCATTTTGAAGGCATTCAGACCAAAACGTTGTGACTCATCTTTAACCAGAATCTTGCCCACGCCGAACAGGTTCGCCAGCTCATTGAGCTCACACAACGGGGTCGGTTGGTAACCGGCAATTTTCTTGTGGAAAGCACGGGCTTTACGGGTTTGTTCACTGGTGAACAGCGGGGATATTTCACCATTAAATAAACGGTTTTGTTCAATGGCTAACTTCAATGAAAATACAGACATAACCCAACCTCATTTAGCAAAAGGCGTTTTGCTGGAGGAGACTCTGACCCGGAGGCCAGAGTCCATTTTATTTGACTCGTTTATTTGACTCGTTTAGTGGCATCTTTAAGCAGTTGCTCAAGCACCTGACCAGGATTTGCGTATTTGCGTGACAGGATCATCGCGGCGATGATGTAAGGCTTCCAACTGGCTTCTTTGTAGGTTTCGATGCGGTATTTTTCGAACACGCCTTCGGTGACTTCACCTTCTTTACAAGAAACACCAGAAATATCAGCAGGCAGGCAGTGCATATAAAGTGCTTCACCGTCGCGAGTCAGCTCCATCATCTCTTCGGTGCAATGCCAATTTTTGTGGTTGGCGTTTTGTGCCAGACACTTTTTCTCAAGCGCTTTCAGCCCATCGTGATCATTGGCTCGCAGCAGGGTGGTGCGCTCTTCCATGACTTTGTAAGGCGCCCAGGATTTTGGATAGACGATATCGGCATCTTTAAACGCCTCTTCCATCGAGTTGACCTGACGGAAACTACCACCAGACGCTTGAGCATTGTTTTTTGCCACTTCCACAACTTCAGGGATCAATTCATAACCGTCCGGATGTGCCAGTGTTACGTCCATACCAAAGCGGGTCATCAGGCCGATGATGCCCTGTGGAACTGACAGTGGCTTGCCGTAGCTTGGGGAGTAGGCCCAGGTCATGGCGATTTTTTTGCCTTTAAGGTTTTCCAACGAACCAAAATGTTCACGCAGCCAGGCCAGATCAGCCATTGATTGTGTTGGGTGATCGATGTCGCACTGCAGGTTTACCAGTGCAGGACGCTGTGGCAGTACACCTTGCTCGTAACCCTCATCCAGAGCAGCACCGACTTCACGCATATAAGCGTTGCCTGCGCCGAGGAACATGTCATCGCGAATACCGATGGCGTCAGCACAGAAGGAGATCATGTTGGCGGTTTCACGTACCGTTTCGCCGTGGGCAATTTGTGATTTACCTTCATCGAGGTCTTGTTGCGCAAGACCCAGCATGTTCAGCGCGGAAGCGTAAGAGAAACGGGTTCGGGTCGAGTTATCACGGAAAACTGAGATACCCAAACCATTGGTAAATACGTTGGTGGCAATGTTATCTGCGCGCATTGACTTGAGTGCTGCCGCTACGTCGAGGACCTGCTTAAGCTCGTCCGGACTCTGTTCCCAGGTTAATAGAAAATCCTTTTCATGAAGATGAGAGTTAAGTTTGCTGAGATCTTTAATTAAATCATTCATCGTTTTCATCAAAACACCCTTTGTAATGACTGGTCGCAGGACT
>DATERH010000120.1:0-3315 GCA_035271785.1 Buttiauxella sp. | reverse complement strand
ATTACTTCGCTTTACCCTGGTTTGCTACCGCTGCGGCTTTTGCTGCGATTTCATCAGCATTGCCCAGATAGTAGCGCTTCAGCGGTTTGAAGTTCTCGTCGAACTCATACACCAATGGCACGCCTGTTGGGATATTCAGCTCAAGGATTTCGTCTTCGCCCAAGTTATCAAGGAATTTAACCAGTGCGCGCAGGGAGTTACCGTGAGCGGCAACAATTACGCGTTCGCCGCTTTTCATGCGTGGCAGAATGGTTTCGTTCCAGTAAGGGATAACGCGATCAATAGTCAGCGCCAGGCTTTCAGTTACCGGCAGCTCTTTATCGGTCAGGCTTGCATAACGCGGGTCATGGCCCGGGAAACGCTCGTCATCACGAGTCAGTTCTGGAGGGGTTATCGCAAAGCCACGACGCCATTGTTTAACTTGCTCATCACCGTATTTTTCTGCGGTTTCAGCTTTGTTCAGACCCTGCAATGCACCGTAGTGACGCTCATTCAGTTTCCAGGATTTTTCAACCGGCAGCCAGGCCTGGTCCAGTTCATCGAGGATGTTCCACAGAGTATGGATGGCACGTTTCAGCACAGAAGTGTAAGCAAAGTCGAAGGAGTAGCCTTCGTCTTTCAGCAATTTACCTGCAGCTTTCGCTTCAGTTTCACCTTTCTCAGACAGATCAACGTCATACCAACCAGTGAAGCGGTTTTCGTTGTTCCACTGGCTTTCACCGTGACGAACCAGAACCAGCTTAGTAACAGCCATAGTTTACTCCTCAATAAGCTTACGATTAATGATAACGATTATCATTATATTGCCGCGAAGGGGCCAGCGGCAATGCCAAACGTTTAACATAGCGAAAAAGAGTGTGTAGTGTAAGGTGGATGTGAACGGTTGTTATATTTTTGTCGCTAAATGGCGGGAAATCCAGCGATTCGAATAAGAATCGCCCTCCCTGGAGGAGGGCGAGAAACTTATAGTGGAATGAATTCGTATTCTGTAATGCTCAGATATTCATCATTAGGCTGTAACCAGCAATCGGGTTGTGGCCATTCTGGATGATTCGGGCTGTCAGGCAGGAACTCGCTTTCCAGCGCCAGGCCTTGATAAGCGCTGTAAGTCCCTTGCTCCCGAGCAGGTGTCCCTTCCAGATAATTACCGCTGTAAAACTGCAATGCTGGCGCAGTCGTGTAGACCGTCATTTGCAGTTGATTATCACTCGACCAGAGGTGTGCTGCTGGTTGGCTAGCATCGCCCTGTGCTTGTAACAAGAACGCATGGTCGTAACCTTTTACCAGAGCCTGGTCGTTGTCACTCAGGAAATCATCGGCAATGGTTTTCACCGTGCGGAAATCAAAGCTGGTGCCTTCCACATCTTTCAGCCCGGCCTGCGGAATGCCGCTGCTGTCGACGGGTAAATAGCTATCAGCCAGAAGTTGCAGGCGATGTTGACGAATATCGTTCTGCTGACCGTCGAGGTTGAAGTAGGCGTGATTGGTCAGATTCACCGGGCACGCTTTGCTGGTTTTGGCGCGAAACTCCACGGTGATGCAGTTATCTTCGGTGAGTGCATAGCGTGCCGTTGCTCGTAATTCACCAGGATACCCCTGGTCGCCGTCCTGGGAATCCAGGGTGTACAGCACTTCGTGTTCGTTTTGACGCACAATACGCCAGCGGCGTGTATTAAAGCCGTCCGGGCCGCCATGCAGCTGGTGCGCACCCTGATTCGCAGTGACGTTTACGGTCACGCCGTCGCGCTCAAACTGGCTGTTAGCAATGCGGTTGGCATAACGCCCAACCGTGGCCCCCAGATAAGCAGACTGATTCAGATAATCTTCCGGCGTTTCGCAGCCGAGCAGCGTTTCGCGCACGCTGCCGTCTTTCATCGGCACGCGGCACGAGAGCAGGGTAGCGCCCCAGTCCATCATAGTAACAACCAGCCCGGCGCTATTGCGCAGGGTTGTGAGGCGGAACGGTAGCCCGTCAGGTGCGAGCTGTGGAGTTTCTTTTAACATTGACCAGCGCCCTCCGAAGGTTTGCAGACATAGAAGGTTTCTTTGATACTGGTTTTCGCTTCGTACTGTTTTTCGACCGCTTGTTTAACCGCCGGAACCAAATCTTCCGGGATCAGCGCCACGATGCAGCCGCCGAAGCCGCCGCCAGTCATGCGCACGCCGCCTTTATCGCCGATAGTCGCTTTCACGATTTCCACTAGCGTGTCGATTTGCGGCACGGTGATTTCGAAGTCGTCACGCATTGAAGCGTGAGATTCTGCCATCAGTTCACCCATACGCACTAAATCGCCTTTTGCTAATGCATCAGCGGCTTCAACGGTACGGATGTTTTCCGTCAGAACGTGGCGCACGCGTTTGGCAACAATCGGATCAAGTTCATGTGCCACAACGTTGAATCTGGACAGCTCCACGTCACGCAATGCTTTCTGAGTAAAGAAGCGCGCACCCGTTTCGCATTGCTGGCGGCGGGTGTTGTATTCGCTGCCCACCAGAGTGCGTTTGAAGTTACTGTTGATAATGACAACGGCCACGCCTTTTGGCATTGAAACGGCTTTGGTGCCGAGCGTGCGGCAATCAATCAGCAGGGCATGATCTTTTTTGCCTAACGCTGAAATCAGCTGATCCATAATCCCGCAGTTACAGCCGACAAACTGGTTTTCTGCTTCCTGGCCATTTAACGCAATTTGTGAACCATCGAGTGACAAGTGGTACAGCTTCTGGAACACCGTACCTACGGCCACTTCAAGTGATGCCGATGAGCTCAGTCCCGCACCTTGTGGTACGTTACCGCTGATCACCAAATCGGCTCCGCCAAAGTTTTTATCACGCTTTTGTAGATGTTTAACCACGCCGCGCACATAGTTTGACCACTGTTGCGTGTCGTGACTCAGAATCGGTTTATCCAGAGAGAACTCATCGGTTTGATTGTCATAATCCGCGGCAATCACTCGCACCATCCGATCATCACGCTTTGCACAACTGATAACCGTTTGGTAGTCGATCGCACAAGGCAGCACAAAACCGTCGTTGTAATCGGTGTGCTCGCCAATTAGGTTAACGCGGCCCGGAGCCTGAATCGCATGGGTCGCCGGATAACCAAATTGTTCGGCGAAGATGTGTTGGGTATTATCTTTCAGACTCATTTTTACTCTCCGGATTGGCGAAAGTGAGTATCGGAAACGGCACGCAAGCGTTCTGCGGCTTGCTCTGCGGTTAAATCACGTTGGGTTTCAGCCAGCATTTCATAGCCGACCATAAATTTACGCACTGTTGCGCTACGCAGCAGTGGCGGATAGAAGTGAGCATGCAACT
>DATERH010000119.1:0-5446 GCA_035271785.1 Buttiauxella sp. | reverse complement strand
CGAGGTAATAAAATTACCTCGCGTTAACAGGATGAAAGCTGTTCTTTGAGTTTAGCTAAGATTGGTAGCTTTGGTGCGGATTGCGCGGATCATTGCTTCAAGCCCTTGCGAGCGAGAGGGTGTAAGGTGCTGAGCCAACTCAAGTTTCTCAAACCATGGGCGAACATCAAACGCGACAATATCCTGCGCAGTCATCTGCTGATATAGGATAAACACAATAGCAATCAGCCCCTTAACTATCGCGGCGTCACTATCGCCCTCAAGTATTATCACGCCATCAGGCTGTTGGCGCATCACAATCCACACCTGGCTCTGGCAGCCCTGAATGGTATTTTCCGCTACGTGCTCACTCTCGGGAAGATCCGGAAGCCTCCCGCCAAGCTCAATGATGTAGAGATACTTATCTTCCCAGTTGCTGCACCGACTGAAATTTTTCAGTAACTTTTCTTTATCAGGCATTGTGGCCATGGCTTTCTCCCTGTTAGCCCAACAGACGATGGATACGCTGTAATCCTGTCACCAGACGATCCACCTCTTCTTCAGTGTTATACATGGCGAATGAGGCACGACACATCGCCGGAACCTGGTAGAACGCCATTAACGGCATCGCGCAATGGTGCCCGGTACGAACCGCAACGCCATAGTTATCGAGGAAACTCCCCACGTCATAGGCGTGATGTTTGCCCAAATTAAACGCGATAACACCGAGACGCTGGTCCGGGCCATAAATCGTCAGGTCTGGAACAGCGCTAAGCGCCTGCTGTGCGTACCGCATCAGCGATTGCTCATACTCGCTCACCTCAGTCAAATTTAGGCTCTCGACATAGCGCAACGCGGCACCCAGCCCGATTATGCCTGCGGTATTGGGTGTACCTGCCTCAAAGCGCCACGGAGCGGCGGCGTAGGTGGTGCCTGCGGTCAGACTGACGCTTGCGATCATCGACCCGCCCCCTTCCCACGGTGGCATGGCTTGCAAGATTTCTTCACGCGCATACAGTATGCCAATACCGGTCGGGCCATAAATTTTGTGGCCGGAGAATAAATAGAAATCGCAATCTAGCGCTTGTACGTCGATTGCGTGGTGCATGATGGCTTGTGCACCATCCACCAACACTTTCACCCCAGCCTGATGGGCGAGCGCAATCATTTCCTGCACTGGGTTTTCAGTGCCTAACACATTTGAAACTTGGGTGATGGCCAGCAATTTGGTGTGTTCGTCAATCAGCGTCGGGAACACGTCCAACTGTAGCGTTCCGTCTTGATTAAGCGGGATCACGCGCAGAGTTGCACCTGTATGCTCGCAGAGAATTTGCCACGGCACGATATTAGCGTGGTGTTCCATGGTGGAAATAATAATGTTATCTCCAGCATGGATATTGGCGCGGCCCCAACTATTGGCGACCAGATTAATGCCTTCGGTGGTGCCGCGCACAAAAACAATTTCTTCCGGTGATCGCGCATTAATAAAACGCGAAACCTGGTTACGCACGTTTTCCATTAGCTGTGTCGCTTCCGCGCTCAGTGTATGGATGCCGCGATGCACTGCCGCATAACCATGGCTGTAAAAATCCAGTTCAGCGTCAATGACGGCTTGCGGTTTTTGTGCGCTGGCGGCGCTGTCTAAATAGACCAGTGGCTGCCCGTTAACTTCCCGACTCAGGATAGGAAAATCAGCCCGCACCCGTTCTATGGAAAAACTCATGCTTCGCCCCCTGCAAAGCGCTGGCCGATCCTCGCCAGCACCTGCTGTTTTAATGCCTCGTCACGAATGCTTTCCGTAAGCTCAGCGGCAAAGGCAAAGATAATCATCTGAAGTGCAGCCTGCTCTTTAATCCCGCGCGAACGCAGGTAGAACATCTGTTCATCGTCGATGCGGCCAATCGTGGCACCGTGGCTGCATTTCACGTCGTCGGCATAAATTTCCAGCTGCGGTTTGGTGTCCACTTCCGCAAGGCGCCCCAGCAACAGGTTGTTGTTGGTCATCTGGCCGTCGGTTTTAATCGCATACTTCGCCACATTAATCATGCCGTTAAACACCGCACGTCCTTTGTCACGCACGATAGTTTTATGCAGTTGTCGGCTATTGCAATAACCCTTGTTATGTTCAAGCCAGGTTCGGGTATCGCAAACTTCGTTATTCACCGGCAGCGCCAGGCTGTTCATGCGTAGCGTGGTGTTTTCACCGTTGAGCTGGGTGCTGGTGTTATGGCGTAACACCGCTGCTCCTAACAGGAAACTAGTAGTGTCAACGGTTGCATCCTGGCCGATAAGCAAATCGTTATGGGCGAAGTGATAACTTTGCGCATTTTCAAACGCCAGTTTGGCATGGTGAAAGTGACAGTTTGCAGCCACATCCGCCGTAAAACGCGCGCCAGTAAAATGAGCATGATCATCAAGACTAACGTAATGCTCGATGACTGTTGCGCGAGCCCCTTCGCCCAGCGACAAGTGATGGCGATAATGTGCAGTATTCATCTCACCCTGGCCACTGCCACGGCTGACGTGCATAAGCAACAACGGTTTAGCAGGGCTGTGATTGCGGGCCACGCGAATGTGCGTCACCGTCTCAGCAAGGCTTTCCGTGAGATGCAAGAACACTTCGCCCTGCACGGCCGCAGGCAACGACTCACGCTTGGTATCAATGGTGATGTCGAACCCGCTGTGGGTCAGGTCGTCGCTCAGATCAATGTTAAATCGCCCATCGACAAACACCAGACGCCACGCGTCCACCGGCAAGGCCCGCGTGTCGCGTTCAATTTCGCTCAACGCTTCCAACGCAGGCAAAACAAACTGGTTATTGAGCAGCCCTTCAAGCGGCGTGTATTTCCAGTTTTCGTGCTTGCGCGTTGGCAGCCCCAGGCGCAGCATTTGCTGCATATGTTCCTGGGCTTCTTTGCTGCGCGTTTCGCTCTGGGTTTCAAACAGGTGATGCCACTGTTGCAGAGCGTTGCCGTTACTGCTGTTCGGTAAGCCAGCCATAACCCTGCTCCTCCAGTTGTTTCACCAGACTGAAATCTCCTGATTTCACGATCCTGCCCTGATAAAGCACATGAACAAAATCAGGTTTGATATAGTCCAAAATACGCTGATAGTGCGTGACAATGACAAATGAACGGTTGCCATCACGCAGCGAGTTCACCCCTTCAGCGACAATTTTCAGCGCATCAATGTCCAGCCCCGAGTCTGATTCATCCAGAATACAAAGTTCAGGTTCGAGCACCGCCATTTGCAGAATATCGTTGCGTTTTTTCTCACCGCCGGAGAAACCCACGTTCACCGAACGGCTCAGCAAATCTTCCGGCATTTTCAGTAATTTGATTTTTTCTTCCATCAAATCCTGGAAATCGAAACGGTCGAGTGGTTCCTGGCCCCGATATTCGCGCACCGCATTCAGCGCGGTTTGCAGGAAGAACTGATTGCTGACGCCTGGAATTTCTACCGGATACTGGAAGGCCATGAAAATGCCTTCTCCGGCACGATCTTCCGGCGATAATTCCAGCAGATCTTTGCCTTTAAAATGTACCTGGCCGCCAGTGACTTCGTAGTCTTCACGCCCGGCAAGCGTTGCTGAAAGCGTACTTTTCCCAGAGCCGTTCGGCCCCATGATGGCATGCACTTCGCCCGGTTTTATTTCAAGGCTTAAGCCGCGCAGGATCTCTTTGTCCTCAACGCTTACCTGTAAATCTTTAATGCTCAGCATACTTTCTCCTGAAGCCTGGTCCATCAGGCATAATTGTTGCCGTCAGTTTGGCTCGGAACAGCGCGCAAGAACCGGAGCGTACACGTAGTACGTGAGGATTCTGAGCACTGCTCCGGGTCAAAATGACAAATAAAATAGCCTACTGGTCCAGGCTTTATCCGACGCTGTGTTCGAGGCTGATAGCTAATAATTTTTGGGCTTCCACCGCGAATTCGAGCGGCAACTCCGAAAACACGTCTTTACAGAATCCATTGACGATCATTGAAATCGCATCGTCCTGCGGTATTCCGCGTTGCAGGCAGTAGAACAACTGGTCTTCCCCAATACGCGAGGTCGTTGCTTCATGTTCAAGCTGGGCAGTATTGTTGCGACATTCGACATACGGGAAGGTATGCGCGCCGCTGTCCGGCCCAATGAGCATCGAATCGCACTGGGTAAAGTTACGGGCGTTAGTCGCGGTCGGCATGATTTTCACCAGCCCGCGGTAGCTGTTCTGGCTGTGCCCGGCGGAGATCCCTTTCGAGATAATCGTCGATTTAGTGTTTTTGCCGATGTGGATCATTTTGGTGCCGGTATCAGCCTGCTGATGACCCGCCGTCAGCGCCACCGAAAAGAATTCGCCGATGGAGTTATCGCCACGCAAAATCACACTTGGGTATTTCCAGGTAATGGCTGAACCGGTTTCGGACTGCGTCCAGGACATCTTGCTATTCTCCCCTTCGCACAACGCACGCTTGGTGACGAAGTTGAGGATACCGCCGGTATTGCCATCGCCCGGAAACCAGTTTTGCACTGTGGAATATTTCACTTCGGCATCTTTATGAATGATGACTTCCACCACTGCGGCGTGCAGCTGGTAGCTGTCGCGTACCGGAGCAGAACACCCTTCGATATAGCTCACGTAGCTGCCTTCGTCTGCCACTAAAATGGTGCGTTCAAACTGGCCAGTTTTCTCGGCGTTAATCCGGAAATAGGTCGAGAGTTCCATCGGGCAACGCACGCCTTTTGGCACGTAAATAAAGGTGCCATCGGAGGCCACAGCCGCATTCAGTGCCGCAAAGAAGTTATCGTTACTCGGAACCACAGTGCCGAGATATTTTTGCACCAGCTCCGGGAACTCATGAATCGCCTCGCCAAACGAGCAGAAAATAATGCCCTGTTCAGAGAGTTTTTCGCGATAGGTGGTCGCGACCGATACAGAATCAAAAATCGCATCCATAGCAATATTCGAACCTTCGCGCACCGGCACGCCAAGCTGCTTGAAGGCTTCTTCTACCTCGCCCGTCAGATACGCATTGCTGCCGGGTTGCTGAACCGCCCCCGGCTGTGATTCGCAGTTGTCATCACAATTGCCACACGACGGTGCGGAGTAATAGCTGTAATCCTGATAGTTGAGTTTTTCGTAATGTGCTTTCAGCCAGTGCGGTTCCTCCATCTCAAGCCACGCGCGAAAAGCGCTCAGGCGAAATTCGAGCATCCATTCAGGCTCATTACGACGCGCAGAGATTGCCCGCACCACATCTTCGTTAATGCCTTTTGCCAGTTCGTCGGTTTTTAACTGGGTGAAAAAACCTTCTTTATAGGAATGGCTGCCCGCCCAGGTTTGCACTTCTTCAGACGTTTCAGTGTTACGTGACATAATCCCGCCTACACCCCAAAGCTTTCACCACAACCGCATTCGTGTTGTGCTTTCGGGTTGTTGAATTTGAAAATTTCGTTTAATCCTTCACGCACATAATCGACTTC
>DATERH010000118.1:0-4649 GCA_035271785.1 Buttiauxella sp. | reverse complement strand
CTGGCTTGCGCAAGTAACAGATGACAATGCCCGCCGTCTTTTCCGGCTGGCTTAAATCAGGAGAGAATCAATGAGCTATGCATTTCCCGGTACGTTTCCTGGTCGCCGTATGCGCCGCGTCCGTCGTCACGATTTCAGCCGCCGTCTGGTTGCCGAAAATCAGTTAACGGTTAACGACCTTATCTATCCTGTGTTTGTGATGGAAGGCCAGAACCGCCAGGAAGAAGTGGCGTCGATGCCGGGTGTTTACCGTATGACTATCGATCTGCTGCTCAAAGAGGCGGAAGCTGTTGCGAAGTTGGGCGTGCCGGTGTTGTCGCTGTTCCCGGTTATTGAAAGTGCAGGTAAATCGCTGCACGCCGAAGAGGCTTACAACTCGAATGGGTTGGTCCAGCGCGCTGTGCGTGCCTTGAAAGATGCCGTACCGGAATTAGGTTTGCTGACTGACGTCGCACTCGATCCGTACACCACTCACGGGCAGGATGGCGTGATTGATGCAGACGGTTACGTTATCAACGATATTACCCGTGAGATTCTGGTGCGCCAGGCCCTTTCCCATGCGGAAGCCGGGGCTGAAATCATCGCGCCAAGCGATATGATGGATGGTCGTATTGGGGCAATCCGCGACCAGCTAGAGCTGGATGGTTTCGTGAATACGCAGATCATGTCTTATGCCGCGAAATATGCCTCCTGCTATTACGGACCGTTCCGCGATGCGATTGGCTCCTCGAGTAATCTGAAAGGTGGCAACAAGAAAACCTATCAGATGGACCCCGCTAATAGCGATGAAGCGCTGCAGGAAGTCGCGCAGGATTTGCAAGAAGGCGCGGATATGGTGATGGTGAAACCTGGTATGCCTTATCTGGACGTGGTTCGTCGCGTGAAAGATACCTTCGGTGTTCCGACTTTTGCCTACCAGGTTTCTGGTGAGTATGCGATGCATATGGCGGCAATTCAGAACGGTTGGTTGGCAGAAAAACCGGCCATTATGGAGTCGTTGATGTGCTTTAAACGGGCGGGAGCGGATGGCGTATTAACGTACTTCTCAAAGCGTGTCGCGCAATGGTTGCATGACGAACAAATGCAGCGCTAGGTTTACATTGCAGGGCGGATGCTTATCCGCCCTGGTTAGCTTTATGTCTTCTTAAAATCTGTGTTCTTCACACTCTGCATCACTTGTTTATTCAACAGATTCAGCAGCAGCATGGATCGGGCTTCACCGTCCGGCTCGCTAAAAATTGCTTCCAAACCTTCGAATGCCCCTTCAGTTATTACTACTCGATCACCCTGGTAAGGAGTATCCGGGTCAGTAATATTTTCTGGTTGATGATTAATGAGTTGGTTAATCACATCAGCTGGTACGGTGGCAGGAAGACTGCCAAAGCGCACGAAATGGCTGACGCCACGCGTTGAGTGAATTGTCGTGGTGTGAATAGTCTCAGGGTCAAACTGAACAAACATATAATTTGGGAACAATGGTTCATCGACCGCAGTGCGTTTGCCTCGCACGATCTTTTCAATTTTGATCATCGGGGTGAGGCAATTCACATCCTGACGTTCAAGATGCTCTTGCGCCCGCAGTAATTGACCCCGTTTGCAGTACAACAGATACCAGGATTCCATAGTTTCTCTTTTTCCTAATCAACCCAGGGAGAATAGCAAAAGGCTGTTATTAGGGATAGATAGCACAAGTATAACCGTTGGCTGATTGGTTATCAGACAAGCATTTACGCGTTATTAACAAAAATACAGCATGCTGTGCATGAAGCCCGTATAATGACCGCAAAATCCTGACTACGATTAATGGCATGAAATACCACGACCTACGCGACTTTCTGGAATTACTTGAACAACGCGGCGAGCTAAAGCGTATCGCAATGCCGGTCGATCCGTACCTGGAAATGACTGAAATTGCCGATCGTACTTTGCGTGCCAATGGCCCGGCTCTGCTGTTTGAGAACCCTAAAGGGTACGATATGCCAGTGCTGTGCAACTTGTTTGGCACTCCGAAACGCGTCGCGATGGGAATGGGGCAGGAAGATGTTTCTGCATTGCGTGAAGTCGGAAAGTTATTGGCCTTCCTGAAAGAACCCGAGCCTCCGAAGGGTTTCCGCGATTTATTCGATAAACTTCCGCAGTTTAAACAAGTCCTGAATATGCCGACGAAACGGCTACGTAACGCCCCGTGTCAGGAGCAAATATTTGAAGGCAATGAAGTCGACTTATCTCGCATCCCTATTATGCAATGTTGGCCTGAAGATGCAGCCCCGCTAATTACCTGGGGTTTGACGGTAACGCGTGGGCCGCACAAAGAGCGGCAGAATCTTGGGATTTATCGCCAGCAACTGATCGGTAAAAATAAGCTGATTATGCGCTGGTTATCGCATCGCGGTGGCGCACTGGATTTCCAGGAGTGGTGTGCTGAACATCCTGGTGAACGTTTCCCTGTATCGGTTGCTTTAGGCGCCGACCCTGCAACAATTCTCGGCGCGGTCACTCCAGTGCCAGATACCCTATCAGAATATGCTTTTGCCGGTTTACTGCGTGGCACGAAAACCGAAGTGGTGAAGTGTATTTCTAACGATCTTGAAGTGCCCGCCAGCGCGGAAATTGTGCTGGAAGGGTATATCGAGCCTGGCGAAATGGCACCTGAAGGGCCATATGGTGACCACACGGGTTACTACAATGAAGTAGATGACTTCCCGGTATTTACCGTTACGCATATCACCCAGCGCCAGAATCCGATTTACCATTCAACTTACACCGGGCGCCCACCGGATGAGCCTGCGGTTCTGGGCGTCGCGCTCAATGAAGTGTTTGTGCCAATTTTGCAGAAACAATTCCCGGAAATTGTCGATTTCTATCTGCCGCCGGAAGGCTGTTCTTATCGCCTTGCGGTTGTGACGATTAAGAAGCAGTACGCAGGCCACGCCAAACGCGTGATGATGGGCGTTTGGTCTTTCCTGCGGCAGTTTATGTATACCAAGTTTGTCATCGTATGCGATGACGATATCAACGCGCGTGACTGGAACGATGTGATTTGGGCCATCACTACGCGTATGGACCCGGCGCGAGATACCGTTTTGGTAGAAAATACGCCAATCGATTACCTGGATTTTGCCTCGCCGGTTTCCGGTCTTGGCTCAAAAATGGGACTGGATGCCACCAATAAATGGCCAGGTGAAACTCAGCGCGAGTGGGGACGTCCTATTAAGAAAGATGCAGAAGTATGTGCGCGTATCGATGCAATCTGGGATGAACTGGCTATTTTCGACGACAGTAAAAACGCCTGAGTGGCGGATTTTACCGTTTTGCATTATTGACCCGACAGAGGGGAAGCATGACAACCTTAAGCTGTAAAGTGACCTCGGTAGAAGCGATAACCGACACGGTATATCGCGTTCGATTACTGCCGGAAGCGAAATTCTCCTTTCAGGCCGGGCAGTATTTGATGGTGGTAATGGATGAGCGCGATAAACGCCCGTTCTCCATGGCATCCACACCGAGCGACCATGAGTTTATCGAACTGCACATTGGCGCGTCAGAGATCAATCTGTACGCCATGGCAGTGATGGACCGTATTCTGAAAGAGAAAGAAATCGTCGTAGATATTCCGCATGGCGACGCCTGGTTGCGTGAAGACGAAGATCGTCCGCTCATTCTGATTGCGGGCGGTACTGGATTCTCTTACGTACGTTCGATTTTGCTGACTGCGCTCGCGCGTAATCCACAACGTGAAATTGCGATTTACTGGGGTGGCCGTGAAGATAAACATCTTTATGACCTGTCTGAGTTAGAAGCGCTTTCCGTTGTTCATCAAAATCTGCGTGTTGAAGCGGTGGTTGAGCAACCGGAAGAAGGTTGGCGTGGCCGTACGGGCACTGTGTTAGCCGCAGTGATGCAAGATTATGGAACGCTTGCCGGGCACGACATCTATATTGCCGGACGTTTTGAAATGGCGAAAATTGCTCGCGACCTGTTCTGCAATGAACGTGGCGCGTTAGAAGATCGTATGTTTGGCGATGCGTTTTCGTTTATTTGATGATACCCGTCATACTTCAAGCTGCATCTTTGTTGACTACGTTCACTCACCCGAATTACTTACTTATGTAAGCTCATCGGGACTCGTTCTCTTGTCGCCTTGATGCAACTCGAATTATTTTGGGTATAAATAAAAAAACCCGCCCCTGACAGGCGGGAAGAACGGCAACTAAACTTTTTTTCTGCGTCCTTGGTGTTGTAACTTTGTTGGCTGCATTCGCTCACCCGAATCACTTACTTTAGTAAGCTCATCGGGATTCGCTCATTTGCCGCCGCGTTACAACATCAATGACTTTGAAAATTGGATCAATTCCTTAAACGCGTTCAATAACAGTGGCAATACCTTGGCCTAAACCGATGCACATTGTGGCGAGGCCAAATTGCGCATCGCGACGTTCCATCAGGTTTAACAACGTAGTGCTGATACGAGTACCGGAACACCCAAGCGGGTGACCCAGCGCAATCGCGCCACCATTCAGGTTAATTTTCTCGTCGATCTTATCCATCAGCCCCAGATCTTTGATACACGGCAGGATCTGTGCGGCGAAAGCTTCGTTCATCTCAAACAGGTCGATATCAGCGGCAGTCAGGCCCGCTTTTTTCAACGC
>DATERH010000117.1:0-6097 GCA_035271785.1 Buttiauxella sp. | reverse complement strand
CGTACTAGTTAACTAGTTCGATGAATCAAAGTCAATAGCGATTTTTAGTTATCAGTGAATATCGTTATCATGAGCGGCGTTTTTCTTTTATTAGCACATCCGGAGCCATTTTGAGCGAACCAACACTTGCGGTGATTTACGACTTACATAGCCATACCACTGCGTCAGATGGCCTGCTAACACCCGAGGCGCTGGTGCAACGTGCTGTGGATATGCGTGTTGGTACTCTAGCAATTACTGACCATGACACAGTAGCCGGAATTGCTGCGGCAAGGGAAGAGATATCGCGCCTTCACTTGCCCTTGCGCTTAATCAGCGGAGTGGAAATTTCCACCCTCTGGGAAAACCATGAAATCCATATCGTTGGCTTAGGCGTTGATGAACATCATCCGGCACTCGCGGCGTTTCTGGCGCAGCAGAGTGAGCGCCGTGTACAACGTGCCGAATTAATTGCTGAGCGGCTTGAGAAAGCACATATACCCGGTGCGCTGGAAGGGGCGATGCGCCTGGCCAACGGCGGGGAAGTGACACGAGGGCATTTCGCGCGTTTCCTGGTAGAGTGCGGTAAAGCCAATACCATGGCTGACGTGTTTAAGAAATATCTCGCAAAAGGGAAAACCGGTTACGTTCCGCCACAGTGGTGTACAATAGAACAAGCTATTGATGTGATTCATCATTCTGGCGGGCAGGCGGTTCTGGCACATCCAGGTCGTTATGATCTTACAGCTAAATGGCTGAAAAGATTACTGGCGCATTTTGCGGAAAGTGGTGGCGATGCCATGGAAGTCGCGCAGTGTCAGCAAGCCCCAAATGAGCGCACCCAACTTGCAAGCTATGCCCAGCAGTTTAATTTGCTGGCATCGCAGGGCTCAGATTTCCATATGCCGTGTGCGTGGATAGAGCTTGGGCGTAAGCTTTGGCTGCCGGCAGGTGTAGAACCTGTCTGGCGCAATTGGGATAATATACTCTAAATCATTCGAGTTGCAGCCCACACCCCAGCAACTTGAAGTATGACGAGTAGACGACCACGTCGCAAAAGAGAGGGTAGTATGAGTCAATTTTTCTACATTCATCCAGATAACCCCCAGCAGCGCCTGATTAACCAAGCGGTTGAAATTGTGCGTAAGGGGGGGGTGATTGTTTATCCAACCGATTCGGGTTATGCATTGGGTTGTAAAATCGAAGACAAGTCGGCGATGGAGCGCATCTGTCGTATTCGTCAATTGCCTGATGGGCACAATTTTACCTTGATGTGTCGGGATCTATCGGAGCTTTCAACCTACGCATTTGTGGATAACGTGGCGTTTCGCTTAATCAAAAATAACACGCCAGGTAATTACACATTTATTCTGAAAGGCACCAAAGAAGTTCCGCGTCGTTTGTTGCAGGAAAAACGTAAAACCATCGGTTTACGCGTACCTTCCAACCCAATCGCGTTAGCCCTTCTGGAAGTGTTGGACGAGCCGATGTTGTCGACGTCCCTGATGTTGCCTGGCAGCGAGTTTACGGAGTCAGATCCGGAAGAAATTAAAGACCGTCTGGAGAAGGTTGTCGATTTGGTTATCCACGGGGGTTATCTTGGTCAGCAACCTACAACCGTTGTTGATTTAACGGATGATGCACCGGTGGTTATTCGTGAAGGCGTGGGTGACGCTAAACCTTTCTTATAAGAGCGTCTACCGCTATACTGTCCGGTCTAAAATGGGGCTGATGAGCTCCATTATCCCAATTCGACGCCTGTGAAGGCGACACCCGAGGAAGCTCAATGAGCGATAAGAGCGAAAAGTTACAAAAAGTCCTGGCTCGCGCCGGCCACGGTTCACGCCGTGAAATCGAAACCATTATCTCCGCAGGCCGCGTTAGTGTGGATGGCAAAATTGCCACACTGGGCGACCGTGTTGAAGTGACTCAGGCCCTGAAAATCCGTATCGATGGTCACCTGATTTCTATTAAAGAATCCGCAGAACAGATTTGCCGCGTACTGGCTTATTACAAACCAGAAGGTGAATTGTGTACACGTAATGACCCTGAAGGGCGTCCAACCGTATTTGACCGTTTACCAAAACTGCGCGGTGCGCGCTGGATTGCGGTTGGTCGTCTGGATGTGAACACCTGTGGTTTGCTGCTTTTCACAACCGACGGTGAACTGGCAAACCGCCTGATGCACCCAAGTCATGAAGTTGAACGTGAATACGCTGTACGCGTATTCGGTCAGGTTGATGAAAACAAAGTGAAGCAACTGGGGCTTGGCGTTCAGCTTGAAGATGGTCCAGCCGCGTTTAAAACCATTAAGTTCACCGGTGGTGAAGGTATTAACCAATGGTACAACGTGACTCTGACTGAAGGCCGCAACCGTGAAGTGCGCCGTCTTTGGGAAGCTGTCGGTGTGCAGGTTAGCCGCTTGATCCGCGTGCGTTACGGTGACATCCAGTTGCCAAAAGGCCTGCCGCGTGGCGGTTACACTGAACTGGACCTGGCTCCGACCAACTACCTGCGTAAATTGGTAGAGTTGCCAGAAGAGACAGAAAGTAAGGTAGCGGTTGAGAAAGACCGTCGCCGCATGAAAGCGAACCAGATTCGCCGTGCGGTGAAACGCCATACTCAAGTCACTGGCGGCGGTCGCCGCGGTGGACGCAGTAGCTAAAAAATCAAACCCCTCGGCTGAGGGGTTTTTTTTAATAATCGATACCGATTTGCGCTTTGATGCCTGCATCAAATGCGTGCTTTACCGGTCGTAACTCACTCACCGTGTCAGCCACTTCAAGAATATCCCGATGACATCCACGCCCAGTCACAATCACTGTTTGGCTCACAGGGCGTTGTGTTAGCGCTGCCAGCACCTCTTCAAGCGGTAAGTAATCGTATGCTACCATGTAGGTGATTTCGTCGAGGATAACCATATCCAGCGAGCTATCTGCGAGCATACGTTTTGCGTGTTGCCACACTTCCATACAGGCAGCCGTATCGGTTTCACGATTTTGCGTGTCCCAGGTAAAACCGGTCGCCATCACCTGAAACTCGACACCCATGGGTTCGAGTAAATTACGCTCCCCATTTGGCCACTGGCCTTTGATAAACTGAATAACACCCACTTTTTTACCGTGTCCTACCGCGCGCGAAGCCGTGCCAAACGCGGCAGTGGTTTTACCTTTTCCGTTTCCGGTAAAGACCATTAAAATGCCGCGTTCTTCTTGTGCTGCTGCTACACGGGCGTCTACTTTTTCTTTTTGGCGCTGCTGGCGTTGTTGATAACGATCTTCACTCATTCGGAAATTCCTGGTTTACGGTTGGGTTGCGCGTCAAAGCTCATACCTGTTTTACGGCGACTATCATCACCCATCAGCCATAAATAAAGTGGCATTAAATCCCGTGGTGTTTTGAGTTTTTCGGGGTCTTCAGATGGAAATGCACTGGCGCGCATTGCGGTGCGTGTCCCTCCGGGATTAATGCAATTTACGCGCAGGTTATGCTGCTTATATTCCTCTGCTAGCACTTGCATCATGCCCTCAGTGGCGAATTTTGACACGGCGTAAGCTCCCCAACCTGCACGCCCCTGACGGCCGACACTGGAACTGGTAAACACCAGTGATCCTGAATCTGATTTCAATAATAAAGGAAGCAAAGCTTGGGTCAGGAAGAAGGTGACATTGACATTTACCTGCATGACGTTCTGCCATGTTTGCGGATCTTGCTCATCCATTGGCCGAACATCACCGAGGATCCCTGCATTGTGTAATACGCCATCCAGACGAGGAATAAGCCCCGAAAGTTTCTGCGCAAGATGCTGACAATCTTCAGGCGAAGCGGTGGCAAAATCCAGCACGAACCAATGCGGCTGGCAACCGTCGTGGGTGTTAATCTCCTGAGCGGTAGTGCGTAATTTTTCTTCATTACGCCCCAATAACACAAGACTTGCCCCGTAACCGGCGTAGGTTAAGGCGGCTTCTCGTCCGATGCCATCACTGGCACCGGTCACTAAAATGATGCGATTTTGCAGTAAGTCAGTTTTCGGTTGATAGTGCACTTTCAACTCCTCGCGCGATGCAAAGCTCGCGTCTTAATTCTCAGAAATGCCAGGGGGTTACTTGGCCTTTAGGCTTTATGCCTGAAAGGGCCGGTTATTTCAATCAGGCAACAGGAGACAATACCTTTGATTAACATTTTGCAAAAGTTTCATTTAACTAAAGCCGTTCAGGAATGCATCTCGCAGCATTTATAGTTGGTTGCAGACGTGGAATCAGTGCTCGGTTACACTGGGTGATAGATAGATATTTAATGCTCTGAATGGAAGGCGGAAAGCGTGGATCTAATTGCAAACTATGGGCTTTTTTTGGCGAAAATCGTCACTGTCGTTGCTGCTATTGGCATTCTTGTCACGATTATCGTGAATGTGGCCGGGCGCAAAAGACATCAACGTGGGGAATTACGACTCACTAATTTAAGCGAACAATACCAGGAAATGCAGGAAGAAATGCAGGTGGCAAGACTCGACAGCCACCAACAAAAAATCTGGCATAAAGCTGAGAAGAAAAAACACAAACTCGAAGCAAAACAGGCTAAAGCACGGGCTAAACGGGGTGAAAAGGTTATTTCTGATAAACCAACGCTTTATGTACTGGATTTTAAAGGAAGTATGGACGCGCACGAAGTGACTTCACTGCGTGAAGAGATAACTGCGGTGTTAGCCGTGGTGAAACCTGAGGATGAGGTTCTGCTGCGCCTGGAAAGCCCAGGTGGCGTAGTGCATGGCTATGGGCTTGCAGCCTCACAATTACAGCGCCTGCGCGACAACAAAGTCCGTCTGACGGTAGCGGTGGATAAAGTCGCCGCAAGCGGGGGTTACATGATGGCCTGCGTGGCGGACAAAATCATCGCCGCACCGTTTTCTATTATTGGCTCGATTGGTGTCGTGGCACAGGTGCCAAACTTCCATCGCTTGCTTAAACGTAATGATATAGATGTTGAACTTCATACTGCAGGGCAGTACAAGCGCACACTGACGCTGTTTGGTGAAAACACCGAACAGGGGCGTGAGAAATTCCGTGAAGATCTGAATGAAACACACTTATTGTTTAAGCAATTTGTGCATGACATGCGCCCATCACTGGACATTGATTCAGTAGCGACTGGTGAACACTGGTACGGTACGCAAGCGCTAGAGAAAGGCCTGATTGATGCGGTGAGCACCAGCGACGATTTACTGATTAATCTGATGAAAAATCATGAAGTGATTAATGTTCACTACATGCGTCGTAAAAAAATGGTGGATCGATTTACCGGAAGTGCGGCAAATAGCGTTGATAACTTGTTGCTGCGCTGGTGGCAACGTGGCGAGAAGCCGCTGTTGTAAGTAGGAATTAAAACGAGGCTAATAAGCCTCGTTTTTTTACTTAGTCTTGCAGGTGATATTTGTCTGCAAACACATGCGCAAGATGCTTAAACATATTAAATACCGCGGTGCTTTTCCCGGTGGGTAAGCCTTGCTCATCAAGGAAGTATTCACCTTTGAACACCAGCACCCCATTTTTTTGCTCTACGTCAGTTGCTTCCATACCGTGCATGAAGTCTTCATGTGCGCGGATGACTTTATTGGCTTCAACGAGTAGCGATTGTTTATCGATAGGTTGAGTTGTCGGTTCCATAATTTCCTCCTTTAAAAACTGGCAGTAGTGTACTTCCGCTATACTGCAAAGGGCAATATTCCTGAGTAAACCTAAGGTGATTTAATCAGTTTACTGTTCTGGCGGGAATCGATGTTGCATGCTAATAAAGTTGCTTAACTCATTTTATCAGGTAGAGTGTGACGCTTTCGCAAATCTGGCAACGGAATTGCTTGACATTCAACCAAACTTCCGTCGTGCTATGCCACCGATGTGAAAGACTCGCTATCTCAATCACCTGCGTATGTTGGCGCAATCTATCTGGTGATGAAAAAAGAGTTGATATCCATTGACGCTGTCGCAATATAGAAAAGCGAGTCGCCAGTGGAAGGTGTAGCTAACGTGCGACGTTTTCTGGAAGAATTACATTAGGTAAAGGTGAATATGGGTAAAGCTCTCGTCATCGTTGAGTCCCCGGCAAAAGCCAAAACGATCAA
>DATERH010000116.1:0-34257 GCA_035271785.1 Buttiauxella sp. | reverse complement strand
AGCAACATATTCATGAAAGGTGAAACGATAGTAAAACAGAAGGAAGCTAGTCCCAGGATAAGACCTAGCTTGATGAACATATCCAGAAATCTGGCAACCAGTCTTTTTTCAACGACAGTGGATAGTTCGTTATTTTCCATGATGAGGTTATTCCAATTAATAGTGGTCACATAGTTATCCAGACCTGGCACAATAAAGGCAGGCCAGTCGATAACTGGTATTGCTTTAAAATAGGCGAGCGATTATTTCAGTAATATGAATGAACATGATAATGATTGAATTCATTCCACTATTTCCATGATAGAACAAACAAGCATTCTTGCAAAGATTGGTTTGCGATGACACAATTAACAGCTTAATATATAAAAACACACACAAATAACCATTAAAAAAACCACAAATCACCATAAAACCCAGCATTTAATGCAGTAAAAACAACGATAGATCAGAATTAAAAACTACTGCAAATCACTTTCATATTGAAGTGTGTTATGTAAGAAGTTGTAATACGTTAAATTCTGATGAAAACACCCCCCTGGAATTAAAGAAATAGCACTTTCAGTCCAACACGCACAGGCATTAGGTGCCATGCAGCACCTAATTAATCCGTATTGTGGATAGGCAAGAACCCGGGCTGCTAAACGATAAATTTACTATCACCAGTCAGTTAGCAAGGTAATTAAAACCACCTGATAGCACAAAATAGTGCAATTTGTTTTTTATTTTTAAATAAACATTAATTATCTGGAATAAAATTATTTCTTTCACCTGTGACAATAAACATTGTCACGATAACTATTCTGTACGTCATTCAGAAAGCAGCCCCCTCCTGGCGCTAAACAATGTCTTATTTGCCTTAATACCAAGCCTGGAATGCCCTTACGTGAACGATTTATGGTACAAAGTACCAGCTTTTTTTTATCATTTTCAGGGATGCACTATGTCTGTTTCCATCGATATTATCTCTTGTATCACCGATCGCTTTGTGGAGCTGACCGCCACCGAAAAGCGCATCGCGCAATTTATTCTTGATGATGTGCAATCTGCCGCCACCTTTCCCATTGCAGAAATGGCGCGGCTTACCGAGACCAGCCAGGCATCAATTACCCGTTTTGCCCGCGCAATTGGCTGCAAAGACGTGCGTGAATTAAAAGTGAAACTGGCGCAGTCGCTGGCGGTGGGGCAACGCTTTATTCTCGACGTTCCTGACCTCGAAGGCGTGCAGGGCATCTATGAAACTATCATTAATGTGTTGGATATTAACCGCCGGGCGCTGAACCCCGAATCGCTAAAAAAAGCGGTGGCATGGTTGAGCAATGCGCGACAAATTCTGGCTATCGGAATGGGTGGCGGTTCAACCATTTGCGCGCAGGAGGTGCAATTCCGCCTGTTCCGCTTAGGGCTACCTGTGGTCAGCCAGAGTGATGGTCTGTTAGTCAGAATGATGTGTTCTTCCGTAGCACCGAATGACGTGGTGCTTGCGCTGTCGCTTGGAGGTTACACGCCGGAAGTGATTGAAAGCGCGGCTATCGCCCGTCAGTACGGGGCAAAAGTTATCGCTATTACACCGCAAGAAACGCCGCTGGCCGAAAACGCCGACATCGTGCTGCCGCTGATCGTGCGCGAGAACGACTACATCTTTAAGCCGAGTACCTCGCGCTACGCGATGTTAGCGATGGTGGATGTGCTGGCGACGGAACTGGCGATGGCGAATAAAAACCAGGCCAAAGACCGCCTGCGCCGTATCAAACTGGCATTAGATAGCCACCGGGGTGGCGTAGACAGGCAGCCATTGGGGGATTAGTGATTCCCGGTAAATTGCGAGTATGCCGCGATAAACCTCCTTGCCTGGGTGCGCGTGGTTTCAACACTTTGTCCGGCGCGATATAAATCGCCCCCCAACCCTGCACCTGCACAACCGGCTCGTAAATATTCCCCGAGGTTTTCCGGTGTCACGCCGCCCACAGCCAACACAGGCACAGTGGGCGGCAGCACGGCTTTTAACGCGGCAATATAGGCCGGGCCAAAGGCCGAAGACGGGAAAATTTTCAGGTATTGCGCGCCAGCATCTAGCGCGCTAAAGGCTTCACTGGCGGTGGCACATCCGGCACAGACTAGCATCCCGGCATCTACCGCCCGACGGATCACCTCAGGATTGGTATTCGGCGTCACCACCAGTTTTGCACCCGCCTGCACCAGAAAGTCGACTTGCCCGACATTCAGTACCGTTCCCGCCCCAATGCACGCCTGCTCACCGTAACGCTCAACCATCTGCGGAATACTCTGTTGCCAATCGGGGGAGTTCAGGGGGATTTCAATGTAATGAAACCCTTCGTCTATCAACCCCCTTACGTGAGCACTGGCTTCGTACGGCTGAATACCGCGTAGAATCGCCACTAATTTTTTAGCGTCTTGCATCAAGAATGCTCCTTATCCCTTGTAGGAAAGCGCTGTCACCGGAAATTTCGCCGGCTTCGATTCCTGCCTTTGCCAGTGCCCGCTGGTAACGTTGGCATAGCAATTCACTGCCCACCAGCGTCACCCGTTCAATAGGTTGTTCACTGCTCATCCCGGCCACTTCGGCACCAATCAGCAAACCGGAAAGCCAGTCGCTGACCGATTCCGGCGGCAATTCCCCCAACACACGCCGCGCGCGAGCTTCAAACAATTTTGTCACCAGTGATGGGGAATCCAGCCCGCATTGCAGGCCGCGATCAAACGCAGCGTCATCGTCATACTGCTCCGGCAGGCCTTTGCCGAGGAGCGAATGGTTCATCAACAAATGATGCAGCTCACCGGTCATGATTGTCGAAAAACCACTGACTGCGCCGCTGGCGGTACGAACCCATTTGCTGTGCGTCCCAGGCATGACATAACACGAGTCCGCAGCCAGTTGCATTGCCCCTAGCAACTGCGTTTCTTCCCCACGCATGACATTGCACTGCGCTTCGCGCTGAACCTTCAGCCCCGGCACAATCCACACCTGTTGCGCCACTTCAACTAACTGCGCGCTTAATTGATGCAGCGATACCGGGCATGGCAGGTACGGCACAGATTGCCAACCCGCATCGCTGCCGATCATTCCAGCCATCACCACCGGCAATGGCGCTTGTTGCCGCCACGGTTCGATGTATTGCTTGAATACCTCGCGCGGCGTTTGATCTGCCAGGCGGCTAACGCCACAAGATTGATGCAGGTTGTCGACACACTGCCCGTCACGATACAGCCAGGCACGCAAGTGCGTGGAACCCCAGTCGATGGCAATATAGCTTCCGTTCATCGGGCATTCCCCGTAGCGCGTTTACCCAGAGGTACTGGCTCGGCTTCAGGCTGGCTTTCGCGTTCACGGGTAATCATTTCCAGTGCCTGTTCGCGGGTGATTTTACTGGCAGGCGTGATGACCGTTACGATAACCGCACAGACCAAGCTTACCATCACAGAAGGGATGCAAGGGTTACCCCAATAAGCCAACCAGCTATCGTTAACCAGTATCGCGATAGACGCCGCAGCGCCACCTAATAACGCGGTTAATGCCCCCTGCCAGTTAAAGCGCATCCAGAAACGCCCGAGGATCGAGCAAACAAACAGGCCAGACATCAGTGTCGAAATCATTTTAGTGATGTAGCTAATAATGTCGTTGGAGGTCAGGGCGAAGATCAACGCCAGACCAATAACAAATACCAACATCCAGCGCGAAAGCGTGATGGCTTTGCTTTCTGGAGGCATATGGCCAGTCACCATGGTGTAGAGATCGCGCATCATAATCGCCACGGCGGCAATCGCATCAGAACTGGCGGAGGACATGGTGGCCGAAAGCCCGGCAATCAACACAATCATCCCTAACACGCCAGGCAGAAAACTGGTGGCGAACAAGAAGGCATAGTTGGTGTTTTCAAGCGACGGGTTCATGGTATACGCCGCCATACCGATGATGGCGGGCAGGATGGAGAAAAACAGATACAATACGCCGGTGTAGACAAACGAACGGCGCACTGAGGAAACATCTTTCCCTGAATAGATACGCTGGCGGTAAGACGGTGTTGCTAGTACGCCAACGCCAATAACTGTGGCTAAAGACAGCGCCGGAAGCACGCCCAGTTTATCCACGGCCATAAAGCTCAACGCTTTCGGGTCCATAGCGTGTTGAATCGCATCCCAACCGCCAACATGGATGACGGCGAGGATAGCCATCAAAATAAAGCCAAAGAATAATATCAGCGCCTGAATAGTATCGGTCCACACCACCGCAGAATAACCGCCAATAACGACATAGATAGCGAATGCCAGCGCAATAATAATTTTCGCCACGGTTAAATCGATACCGGTGGCCCAGGATAAATATAAACTCCCGCCAAGTACATGCGCCCCTAACCAACCAATGGAGGCGACAAATATCAATAAACCGACGATATTTTTAACGATATGGCTGCCACCGGTATAATAAGAAAGTTCTTCGCTCATGGTCATAAAACGTAATTTACGTACCGGAGCAAACCACCACGCGACCAATAAAATGCCCACCGCACCGCCGAGGCCATACAGCATTCCAGCCCAGCCATTACTGTAACCAAACCCTACCGCACCCATGCTGGAGCCGGTACCGACCATGGTCGCCACCGTAGAACCGAGGGTTAAAAACATGGGTAGAGAACGGCCGCCAAGTAAAAAATCCTCACCACTTTTTTGATTACGAGAAACAAACCAACCAAGCCATATCATGGCAATGGCATAAATAATAAATCCGATCAAAAAGACGTGACTATTCATGGCTCACTTCCAGATTAATAATAAGAATTAAATTGGCCTCCTGAAAAAAAGATACAGAAAACCCGTAGGCACGTTCCTGAGAAGTGCCGCATTATTTTTAATTTGTTTTTTTGGTGAGAGATTATTGCCCTCACCCGAACCCACTCCCCCAGGTGAAGGGAATGACTCTTTTTCACCTGACCTTCAAAGAAAGAAGGTCGATATTGTTTTCCCCCTCAGGGAGAGGGTTGGGGTGAAGATGGCCTTGAAAGTGGCCTTAACGATCCGCCCGATAGCAGGTCAAATCCACTTCAACCTTACAATCAACAACCAAATCCGCCACACAACACACACGCGCAGGTGGATGGTCAGCAAAGAATTCGCTGAACACCTTGTTAAAAGACTGGAAGTAACGGGCATCGGTCAGGAAAACCTTCACATGCACCACATCGGCCAGCGTGTAACCCGCGCTTTCCATGATGTCCACACAGTTCTGAATCGCGAGACGCGACTGTTCAATAATGCCGCCTTCCACCACTTCGCCATCTTTCATCGGCGTTTGCCCGGAGACATAAAGCCAGCCGCCTGCTTCTACCGCTTTTGCAAACGGCAAGCGTTGCCCGCCCGTTCCCGTGCTATCACCTACTCCGTAACGTTTGATGCTCATTTTGCTGCTCCTTATTATTTTCCTCTCTCCTTGAAGGAGAGAACCGCCTATCTTATTCCCCCCTTTCTTCAAGGGGAAGGCCGGGGTGAGAGTGGGTTCACCGGCGTAAGAATCGCCCGGCACGCCCAATAACTTGCTTCTCCCGACCATAACTCATCACACCGTTAACCATCACGGCTTCAATACCGGCGGCGGGCCGTTGCGGGTCGCTAAAACTTGCCACGTCGCGCACAGTTTGCGGGTCGAACATCACCAGATCCGCATAGTAACCACATTTCACCAGCCCACGCCCTTCAAGCTGAAAACGTGCCGCCGACATGCCCGTCATCTTATGTACCGCTTCCGTCAGCGGGAATAATTTCTCGTCACGGCTATAGTGGCCCAGCACGCGTGGGAATGCCCCCCACAGGCGCGGATGGGGCATTGGGTCGTTAGGCAAACCGTCTGAACCCACCATAGTGACCGGATAACTCAGCACCCGTCGCACGTCTTGTTCATCCATATTGTAGTAAATCGCTCCGGCTGGCATCAGCAATTTCCCGGCCTCCATCAGCGTCATCGACCAGCTCTGGGCAATCTGTTTGAGCGACTGACCAGCAACTTCCGGATGGGCCTCCGACCAGGTAATAATGATGTCAAACTCGTCGGTGATTTGTTTCAGATCCAGCGTAGAAGAGCTCGCTGAATAGGGATAACAATCACAGGAAACATCCTGCTGCTGGCGCACTTTATCGAACAGTTTCAGCGTTTCGACAGTACGCCCCCAGTTCTTTGCCCCTGCGCATTTATGGTGCGAGACAACGACAGGCACTTTACCGTGGCGACCAATCCGAAACGCCTCATCGAGCGCGTCCAGAATCGGTTCAAATTCAGAACGCAAATGGGTGGTATAAACTCCCTTCCCCGTCGCTAACTCTTCGGCCAACGCCATTACTTCTTCGGTGGTGGAATGGAACGCGCTACCGTAGGCAAGACCGGTACTTAACCCCAATCCCCCTTGCTGCAACGCCAGGCGAAGTTGCTCCCGCATCGCGGCAATCTCGTCGCCGGTGGCAGCGCGATACAGGTCATCCATATGATTATTTCGCAGCGCCGTGTGGCCAATTAACGTGCCAACGTTCACCGCCGGTTTTGCCTGCTCAACGGCTTGCGCGTAGGCCGAAACCGTTGGATAGATAAAGTGCTCCACTTCACCCAGCAAATTCATCGGGTCTGGCACACTGCCTTTCACGGTGGCGGTTGCCGCACTGATCCCGCAGTTGCCGACAATCACCGTGGTAATGCCCTGGCTGATTTTCGGCAGATATTCCGGCATCCGGATAACGTTGATATCGTCGTGGGTATGGACGTCAATAAAGCCGGGAGCCAGTACACGTCCTGTGCCATCAATTTCGTGATGTGCCGAACCACGAATCTCAGGGGCAATTTCCACAATACGATCGCCCTGTACCGCGACATCCGCACGATATTCCGGCGCGCTGCTACCATCAATGACCGTGACATTTCTGAACAGATAATCGAACTTCATGTCTTCCCTACCCTCGTTATGTTCTGAGCTAAAGTTAACCATTTACAAGCGTGAAAAACAGTGGAAGACTACGCAAAACACAAACTCATTTATGATACTTTTATTCAATGAACAACAACCAATTTAATAATTACTATGTTTTTCATACGTATAAACTTGATACTCAAAATAAATTCAACATCAAATTAATAGGAATAATGTTATGAAATACCAGGAAGCTAACCTTGTACCCCACAAATCCGCATCGATGTTTACCTCTGCCAATATCCTCAATGAAGATGTCTGCCTGCCTGCTGCGGTGATCAAAAAAGCCGCTTTAGAGAATAATATCCGCTGGATGCAGCGCTACGCAGATGCGCGCGGAGTGTCCCTCGCACCACATGGTAAAACCACCATGACGCCGTGGATTTTCCAGCAACAACAGCAAGCCGGAGCCTGGGCTGTGGGCGTCGGTAGCGCATGGCAAGCCAGCGTCGCGATGGTCAGTGGCGTACAACGGGTATTGATGGCTAACCAGTTGGTTGGCAAAGCCAATATGCAGCTGATATCACAGCTGAAAGCACATCATCAGGACGTCGATTACCTGTGCTGTGTAGACAGCGTAGCCAATGCTGAAACCCTTTCAGCCTTCTTTGCCGCGAACAACCAGACGCTGGATGTTCTGATTGAACTGGGCGTGCCGGGCGGGCGGTGCGGTTGCCGCACGACACAACAGGCGCAGGCATTAGCAGACACCATTGCGACCTTACCAGGTTTGCGTTTACGCGGGCTGGAACTGTACGAAGGTGTGCTGCACGGTGAAAACCCGCAGCCAAAAGTAGAAGCGTTACTGCGTGATGCCGCCGCGCTTGCCTGCCAGCTTGAACACAATGTCGACGGTGAATTTATTCTCACTGGCGCGGGGTCGGTCTGGTATGACGTGGTGTGTAATGTCTGGCTGGGTGCGCCAAAACCGGCGAACTGCCGCATCGTTATCCGCCCGGGTTGTTACATCACCCACGACGCCGGTATTTATCAGCAAGCACAAGACGAGCTAATGGCACGGGACAAAATAGCCTGCGATTTAGGTGGAGATTTAGTCTCGGCGCTGGAGTTGGTTGCGGTGGTGCAATCGGTGCCAGAAAACAACCGCGCCATCGTGAACTTCGGCAAACGAGACAGCGCGTTCGACGCAGGATTACCGCAACCAGTGGCACATTATCGTGCGGGGAAAGCGCTAGAGTTTGCCGCGAAAACATTGGAAACCACTGGCATTATGGACCAGCACGCTATGCTGAAACTCCATCCCGGCACTGACGTACAAGTAGGCGATATTCTGGTGTTCAGCACTTCACACCCTTGCCTGACATTCGACAAATGGAAAGCGCTGCTGCTGGTTGATGACGAATACAATGTGCTGGAAACCTTAGAAACCGCATTCTGATGCTTATCCGCCCTACGCCATTATCTTTCCCAGTTAAGCACTGGCATGGCTGTTTATTTTTAAACAACAAACTGTGGCAAAACTCAAAATCTGAACCATAGTCATTACCTAGGGATCGCATTTTCTTTTCCACAACCAAATAAATGAGGTTTGTCATGAGAATAGCGCAAGTCGTTTTTGCAACAATAGCTTTGGGCGCGGTGTCATTTGGCGCAATGTCAGCTGAGTTGTTGACTAAGGAAGCGTATAACGACCATAAAGACGAATATGTGAAATTGGGTACCATCACCACCAGCGGTGAAACAGCACCAAGTGATGCTAAAGAAGAACTATCCAAAAAAGCCGATGAGCTGGGTGGTCAATTTTACGTTGTGACCTCTGCTGACACCGAGAATAAAATTCACGGTACAGCGGATGTGTACAAGAAAAAGTAACATCGACGCCGGTTAACTAAAAATGGGCAACTTTTGTGTTGCCCATTCTGCTCTTTTCCCTCATCCAGCAAAGCCAATCCCCTTTTCAGCCTAAAATACCCTATACTTCGTCATCCGTACCTGATTGATATACCTGGATAACACAGGTATTTGGGTTTATCTGATGTATATATCAACTCGTTTTAAAATTGTCATTCACCTCTGTGGTTTTTTGGTGGTGCTCTACAGCTTGACCATGATCCCCCCCATGCTGTTGGCCTTGATCGAAAAAGATCGCAGTCTGTTTGGTTTTCTTTATACGTTTATCATCACCTTTACGCTGGGAGGCATAGGCTGGGCTGTAACCGAGCGCTCAAATATCCAGCTTGAAACTCGTGATGGTTTTATCATCATCGTGTTGTTTTGGCTGCTCTTTTCTATTATCAGCGCAATGCCGCTATGGCTTGATAACAGCTACAATATGTCGCTTGCCGATGCCATCTTTGAAGGCGTTTCGGGGATTACGACCACCGGAGCCTCTGTTTTTCACGATGTCTCAAGTCTGCCCAAATCGATTCTCTATTACCGCGCACAGCTCAATTTTGTTGGCGGTTTAGGGGTTATCGTTCTGGCTGTTGCGGTACTTCCGCTGCTTGGCATTGGGGGAATGAAACTTTATCAGTCCGAAATGCCGGGGCCATTTAAAGAAGAACGCCTGACCCCACGCCTCGCTGATACCGCAAAAAGCTTGTGGCTGACTTACTTGCTATTGGGGGCCACTTGCACGCTTGCGTTCTGGCTTGCGGGAATGCCTTTCTTTGATTCGATTTGTCACGGGCTTTCTACCGTTTCACTTGGTGGATTTTCGACCCGATCCGAGAGCATTGGTTTTTACGACAGCTACGCTATTGAACTGGTTGCGGGAGGGTTTTCATTACTTTCGGCGATTAACTTCACGCTCTATTTTGTGGCTTTGTCGCGCCGCAGCATTGCTCCCTTACTCAAGAGTGCCGAGCTACGATTCTTCCTGATGGTCGCCAGTATCGTCATTCTGATTATCACCCTGGAAGTGTGGCGAGCAGGAATGTACTCCTTACCTGCTTCTTTTGTGCACGCCTTTTTCCTTACCAGCTCAATGATCACTGACAACGGCCTGGCGACGGCTGATTACGCGTCCTGGCCGGTACACACTATTGTTCTGCTGTTGTCGGCCAGCTTTTTTGGCGGCTGTGTGGGTTCAACCTGCGGCGGGATAAAAGCGCTGCGCTTCCTGGTGCTATTTAAACAAAGCCGGCATGAAGTACATCAACTGGCTCATCCGCGCGCGATTATGAGTATTCGTGTGGGCAACTCGCCAGTTAATGACCGGGTATTGCGCTCGGTATGGAGCTTTTTCTTCCTCTACGTCTTTTGCACCTGTTTCTTTATCTGGATGCTCAACCTGCTGGGATATGACCTCTTAACCTCGTTCGCCACCGTCGCGGCCTGTATCAACAATATGGGGTTGGGATTTGGTGAAACCGCAGCAGGATTTGGCACATTGAGTGACAGTGCCAAATACCTGATGTGCGCGGCGATGTTGTTGGGGCGTCTGGAGATTTATCCGGTGTTGATTCTGTTATCAAGGACGTTCTGGCGCAGCTAGCCTGGTAATAGAGATCCTGCCCTTTTCAGCGGGTAGGATCTCTCTGACTAAACGCCAGCCTTTTTATTACGGTATGTTGTTCAGAATATCGATGAACCAAGATTTATCCGTTTGCCCAGTGTAACCAGCCGCTGCTTCACCGGGAACAAATGTGCCTAGCATCTGTCTTGCCGTGGCGGCATCGTAAATCTCCATATTGTTTAGCTCATCGTCTTCGACGACACGGATTTTATCGGCAACATCTAGCTCAAGATTCTGATTGATATCGCTGCGCAAATCTTTTAAATCCGTTAAATTCGGCACGGTAAAATAGACACCATAATATTTCCCTTTATTACCATCATCGTCTAGATATTCAAATTCACACGTCCCCTGATGAATGGTTACCTGGGAAATATCCACCCCAGTTTCCTCGTGAAATTCTATTAATGCTCCTTGTAATGGGGTCTGCCCAATTTTCAGCCCGCCGCCAGGTAATACATCCTGACCAGAGAAATTTAAAACCTGTCCAGTTCTGCGTTTCCACTGAAAAAAATAACCCACTTGTTTTTTACGTGGAACAAGGAAAGATTGTTTATCCACAGAATAAACACAAGCATAAACGTAATTTTTAGCCATGACTATTCTCCAGACTGCCTTGGGTTATAAAAACCCAAGGCAGTCAATTAATGATAAATCACCAGATTAATAGGGGTATATGCCCATCATAATTAGAGTTATAGCCACCCCTACAACTTGTTGTATGACGGGCATAAAAAATTATTTCTGCGGATCAGCAGAAATGGCTTTCGGTGACATTAATGCACTAATTTCAACATCTGTTTTACCGGTAAGTGCCTTAATAGAATTATTAATCGCTGGCATATCACTGGCAACATCACCCATTGTGGTATCCATATCATAATAATTCATATTAAATGCAAAATGTTCAACTGACGATTTCCCCAGGGATGCTTTCCAGGAAGACTGGTCAACATGTAAATACATGGTTCTGACTTTACAGTCATACATGACTGGAATACCAGAGTCACCTCCCGTTCCCTGAACGGTAGCGAAATAGTAATAGGTCAGGAAATGGTCGAGTGTTGAAGATTGTGTTTCAAAAGAGAGTTTTACCTGTTTTAACTGATCCGCAACCCCAGTCAGAATGCTGTCCAACTGAGTGATAGCGGCGACTGGCAGGTTAAACCCACCAAATAATTTGGTGAGGAATTCCAGATGTAAATCAGCGCTGGTGACACTTTTTGATAAACTTTGTGACACCATGCTGGTCACTGGCAGATAAGCGGCCATCGCTTTAACGGCTCCGCCGGTAATGACATAGTTACGCCATTTCGCCATCGCAACGGCAAAAGCACTGGCCTGATCAGCTTTGGTAATATCATAAGGAGCCGGATGTTCATTATAAATACAAAATGCAGTAAGCGTTGAAATATAAGACTCCAGCGTTCTGACTTGTGTCAACATTTGCAACATCGTGGTATCTGGTGTCGGCCCTGGTTTGGTAACCGACGAAGGTACTGCCACAATAGAAGTCGCCGACGGCACTTTTATTGCGTTATTCAAAATATCATTAAGTGAATCCTGCGATGGGGATCCCGCGGGTGCATCACCAGCCAATAAAACAGAAGACTCAGCGCTGACTAAGTTACCATTTAATTCGTAATGCGACGAGGTAATAGCATGTGACATTTGCGCAAAGGATTTAATTAAAATGGCTTTATCGGCACTATTAATTGCTGCATTCATAATTCAACCTCATGAAATGATAAATATAATTACAAGGGTAGACATACCACTCTGTGGCGCGCCAAATATTTTCAACAGCTATTAACAAATAGTTGAGCACGATATTTGCGCCAATGTAATCTTTCGATTGTGATGATCGATTTCCATCACCAAGATGGTTTTTCACCATAAATAAAATTAGTCAACAGTAAGTTGACGCAATACTTTTGATTAATAGAGAGTCAAATCAAGAGATTCATTCTAAGATGAATTATTTCTTCATTCACTGACGGTATGTCTCATGTTCATGCCAAAAATCATCTTCCTGACATGAAAAATATTTTCTCTCTCACTTAATAAAACTATTCATCCAATATGGTTATTGAGTATTCACTTTATCTACTCATTAAGTAGCGGTTCGCTACTCAATCCTTATCGAATTGATTTTGCTCAATATAGCGCCGCTCACGGTTGCTATTTTCGCCGCCATTCATACGTCATAACAATGAGGTTAGGATGGACGTCAGTCGCAGAAAATTCTTCAAAATCTGTGCCGGCGGTATGGCAGGGACCACCGCCGCAGTGCTGGGATTTGCTCCCAAAGCGGCACTTGCGGAGGTGCGCAATTTTAAACTTTTGCGCGCGAAGGAAACCCGCAACTCCTGTACATACTGCTCCGTAGGCTGTGGTTTGCTGATGTATAGCCTGGGCGATGGCTCAAAAAACGCGAAATCCAGCATTTTCCATATTGAAGGTGACCCGGATCACCCGGTCAACCGTGGGGCGCTATGCCCGAAAGGCGCTGGCCTGCTGGATTACATCCACAGCGAAAGCCGCCTGCGTTTCCCGGAATACCGCGCACCAGGTTCCAATAAATGGCAGCGCATCAGCTGGGAAGACGCGTTCTCTCGCATTTCTCGCCTGATGAAAGATGACCGCGACACCAACTTCGTTGAGAAAAACGAGCAGGACGTAACGGTCAACCGCTGGCTCTCCACCGGCATGCTGTGCGCCTCGGCGGCCAGCAACGAAACCGGTATGCTGACGCAAAAATTTGTGCGTTCACTCGGGATGTTAGCGGTAGATAACCAGGCGCGCGTCTGACACGGACCAACGGTAGCAAGTCTTGCTCCAACATTTGGTCGCGGTGCGATGACCAACCACTGGGTTGATATCAAAAACGCCAACGTGGTGATGGTGATGGGCGGCAACGCCGCTGAAGCGCATCCGGTGGGGTTCCGCTGGGCGATGGAAGCCAAAAACAACAACGACGCCACGCTGATTGTGGTCGATCCGCGCTTTACCCGCACCGCTTCGGTGGCGGATATTTACGCACCAATCCGCTCCGGCACCGACATTACTTTCCTGTCGGGCGTGATCCTGTACCTGATTTCCAACAATAAAATCAACGCCGAATACGTTAAGCATTACACCAACGCCAGCCTGCTGGTGCGCGACGATTTTAGCTTTGATGACGGGCTGTTTAGCGGCTATGACGAAGCCAAACGCCAGTACGACAAAACCACCTGGAACTACCAGTTCGACGAAAACGGCTATGCGAAACGCGACGAAACGTTGCAGCACCCGCGCTGCGTGTGGAATCTGCTGAAAGAACACGTTTCCCGCTACACGCCGGATGTGGTCGAGCATATTTGCGGCACACCTAAGGCCGATTTCCTGAAAGTGTGCGACGTGCTGGCCTCGACCAGCGCTGCCGACCGCACCACTACGTTCTTGTACGCTTTGGGCTGGACGCAGCACACCGTGGGCGCGCAAAACATCCGCACTATGGCGATGATCCAGTTGCTACTCGGCAATATGGGGATGGCGGGCGGCGGCGTGAACGCCCTGCGTGGGCACTCCAACATTCAGGGTTTGACCGATCTTGGCCTGCTGTCCACCAGCCTGCCGGGCTATCTGACGCTGCCGTCAGAAAAGCACGCCGATCTGCAAACCTATCTGACCGCTAACACCCCAAAAGCTACGCTGCCGGGCCAGGTGAACTATTGGGGCAACTATCCGAAGTTCTTCGTCAGCCTGATGAAAGCGTTTTATGGCGACGACGCGCAGCAGGAAAACAACTGGGGCTACGACTGGCTGCCGAAGTGGGATCAGTCCTACGACGTGCTGAAGTACTTCGACATGATGGACCGCAATAAAGTGAGCGGTTACATCTGCCAGGGCTTCAACCCGGTGGCGTCGTTCCCGGATAAAAACAAGATTGTCGCCAGCCTCAGCAAGCTGAAATATCTGGTGATTGTCGATCCGCTCGTCACCGAAACGTCTAACTTCTGGCAGAACCACGGCGAGATGAACGACGTGGATCCGGCAGATATTCAGACCGAAGTGTTCCGCCTGCCGTCGACCTGTTTTGCCGAAGAAGATGGTTCGATTGCCAACTCCGGGCGCTGGCTACAGTGGCACTGGAAAGGTGCCGACGCGCCGGGTGAAGCGCGTACTGACGGCGAAATTCTGGCGGGGATTTATCACAAAATCCGCGAGCTTTATCGCACCGAAGGCGGCAAAGGTGCCGAGCCGCTGCTGAAAATGGGCTGGCATTACGAGCAGCCCGATCGTCCAGAATCTGAAGAAGTCGCCAAAGAGAACAACGGCTACGCGCTGGAAGATTTGTTCGATGCTAACGGCAACTTAGTGGCGAAAAAAGGCCAACTGTTGGACTCCTTCGCCCTGTTACGCGACGACGGCTCCACCGCTTCAGCCTGCTGGATTTATGCCGGAAGCTGGACGGCGAAAGGCAACCAGATGGCGAACCGCGATAACGCTGACCCATCAGGCTTGGGCAACACGCTCGGCTGGGCGTGGGCGTGGCCGCTTAACCGCCGCATTATCTACAACCGCGCGTCTGCCGATCCGCAAGGCAAGCCGTGGGACCCGAAACGCATGCTTATCGAGTGGAACGGTACAAAGTGGGTTGGTAACGATATTCCCGATTACAACACCTCACCTCCTGGTAGCGGCGTGGGGCCGTTTATCATGCAGCCAGAAGGTTTAGGCCGCCTGTTTGCCATCGACAAAATGGCGGAAGGCCCGTTCCCGGAGCACTACGAGCCGTTTGAAACGCCGCTCGGTACCAACCCGCTACACCCGAATGTGGTGTCGAACCCGGCGGCACGCCTGTACGAAGCCGACGCTAAACGCATGGGCAAGCACAGCGAGTTCCCGTATGTCGGCACCACGTATCGCCTGACCGAGCATTTCCACACCTGGACGAAACACTCGCGCCTTAACGCGATTGCGCAGCCCGAGCAGTTTGTGGAAATCAGCGAAAAGTTGGCGAAAGCCAAAGGTATCGCCAACGGCGACCACGTGAAGGTCAGCAGCAAGCGCGGGTTTATTCGCGCCGTGGCGGTTGTCACCCAGCGCCTGCAAACGCTGAACGCGGGCGGGCAGGAAGTGGAAACCGTCGGTATTCCGCTGCACTGGGGCTTTGAAGGCACGGCGCGTAAAGGCTATCTCGCCAATACGCTCACGCCTTCGGTCGGTGATGCCAACTCGCAAACGCCAGAGTACAAGGCGTTTCTGGTCAACATTGAGAAGGCGTAAGGAGCGAACTCATGTCCATGCAATCTCAGGATATTATTAAGCGTTCGGCCACCAACAGCATTACGCCGCCGCCGCAGGCTCGCGACTATAAAGAAGAAGTCGCCAAGCTGATTGACGTCTCAAGCTGTATCGGCTGCAAAGCCTGCCAGGTCGCCTGTTCGGAGTGGAACGACATCCGCGATGAAGTCGGTCATTGCGTCGGGGTTTACGATAACCCCGCCGATTTGAGCGCCAAATCCTGGACGTTAATGCGCTTTAGCGAAACCACGCAAAACGGCAAGCTGGAGTGGCTTATCCGCAAGGATGGCTGCATGCACTGCGCCGATCCGGGCTGCCTGAAGGCGTGCCCGTCGGCGGGAGCCATCATCCAGTACGCCAATGGTATCGTCGATTTTCAGTCGGAACACTGTATCGGCTGCGGCTACTGCATTGCCGGTTGCCCGTTCAATATTCCGCGCCTGAATAAAGACGATAACCGCGTCTACAAATGCACGCTGTGTGTCGATCGCGTAAGTGTTGGCCAGGAGCCGGCCTGCGTGAAAACCTGCCCGACGGGTGCCATTCATTTTGGCACCAAAAAGGAGATGTTAGACGTGGCCGATGAGCGCGTGGCGAAGCTGCAAAAACGCGGCTATCAGCACGCGGGCGTCTACAACCCGCAGGGCGTGGGCGGTACGCACGTGATGTACGTTTTGCATCACGCCGACCAGCCGGAGCTGTACCACAATCTGGCGAAAGATCCGCAAATCGACGTGCCGATTAACCTGTGGAAAGGGATACTCAAACCGCTGTCGGCGGCCGGTTTTATCGCCACCTTCGCTGGGTTGATTTTCCATTACATCGGCATTGGGCCAAACGAAGAGGTGGATGAGGACGAGGAGGAACATCATGATTAAGCAGAGCAAATCGATTGTCAGGACGAAATTTATCGACCGCGCCTGTCACTGGACGGTGGTGATTTGCTTCTTCCTGGTGTCGCTTTCCGGCATCGCACTGTTCTTCCCGACGCTGCAATGGCTGACGGAAACCTTCGGTACGCCGCAGATGGGGCGCATCCTGCACCCGTTCTTTGGGGTGCTGATTTTCGTGGCGCTGATGTTTATGTTCGCGCGTTTCGTGCATCACAATATCCCGGAAAAACAGGATTGGCCGTGGGTTAAAAATATTGTCGAAGTGCTGAAAGGCAACGAGCATAAGGTGGCGGATGTCGGCAAATATAACGCCGGGCAGAAGATGATGTTCTGGACCATCATGAGCATGATTTTCGTGCTGCTGGTGACCGGTGTGATTATCTGGCGGCCTTATTTTGCCTCGTACTTCTCCATCAAACTGGTGCGCTACAGCCTGCTGATTCACGCGACCGTCGCCATTATTTTGATTCACGCCATTCTGATTCATATGTATATGGCGTTTTGGGTGAAGGGTTCGATTAAAGGGATGATCGTCGGCAAAGTGAGCCGCCGCTGGGCGCAGAAACACCATCCGCGCTGGTATCGTGCGATTGTTGCCAAAGAAGCGAAGAAAGAGAGCACCGAAGGTTTGTAGCTCTCTGCCCTGATTTCCCCGGTGCATTTGCGCCGGGGGTTTGAATCAGCGGCTATTTTCCAGGACAATGCCCCATCGGAAATGTTTTATACCCAAAATAATTCGAGTTGCAGGAAGGCGGCAAAGGAGTGACAAATCGGCTTGGCCGATTTGAACAGCGCTTACGCTGGCCCGAAGGGTGAGCCTCAGAGAGGCTCATAATTCCCAGTCACTTACTAAAGTAAGTGACTGGGGTGAACGAGAGCAGCCAACGCACCTGCAGCTTGAAGTATGACGGGTATAACCTCGGCGTAAGAATAATATGAAACACCCTCTTGAAACCCTGATGAGCGCTGGCGGTATTTTGCTGCTGGCGTTTTTTTCCTGCCTGCTGCTTCCGGCTCCGGCGCTGACCGTTGAGCTGGCGCAAAAGCTCATCAAGATGTTCCATCTGCTGGATATGAACCAGCTTTACACCATTATTTTCTGCCTGTGGTTTCTGGCGCTGGGCGCGATTGAATACTTCGTGGGGCGTTTTATCTGGAAGCGTTGGTTTTCGATAGAAAGGGAAGCGTAGGAATAGGCAATTGTGGGAATAAAAGCAGAAATATTATTTTTACATAAATACCAGGGCGCTCGCCCGGCAGCTATTTCCCACCGGACGAACGCAAGCTTTAGAGTTTTTATTCGCTTAGTACAAGTTCCAGTCTGGCCCGGGCTTTGCTGGTAATTCTCTTAATACCCAATTGCTTTGCCATTTCCTGAACTTTGTCTTTGCTATCGAGCTTTCGAGCTAATGCAAAAAGCTCTTCACTTGCAATTTCATCAACGGCACGGACATCTTCATCCGTAACCGGAAGGCGATAATTGCACCATTCGCTTTGCTGTTGAGAGGAAACCCAAACAAAGTCGCCACTGATAGGATCTGACTGGAGATGATAGTGTTTATCAACTAACTCCAGAATGCGTTCCCGAATTAAGCGCCCGGAACGATTAAAACCATGAGCGCGTGCAATTCGCTGAATCAGAAGGTTATCTAACATAGGAGCCTCCTGATTCAGTACCGCATCAAGTATATTTTGTAGCGGTTTATCGTACTCCGCCTCATAAAATAACTCTGGATTAATGAGCTCCTTACATTGCTGTAAATTGCTCACTTGATAACTCCCCCCGCTCAAATCGTTATGCTGTAGGGATGAAGTGCGCAGACTGGCAAACTTTTTTTGATCATAAACGAGATCGTTTTCTTCATCTTTATCGTCATTAGCGGCCTGCTCTTGATGATCCGCATCTTCATCTTCGAGAGGTACTTCAGCATTTTCGATAACACCTGGTACGACTTCTAATGGCTGTTGAGCCTTCTGTTCTGCCGCAGCCGCAGCCTCTGCCGCAGCTTTAAGTTTATCCTGTTCACGCGATGCATCGAGAAGTGAAGTTATTCCCAGATGCAGTTTTTCCAGCGCACTTTCTTTATCAATCCACCAATCAGTGGACCACAAGCGCAGTAATGTCCACCCCAGCCCTTCAAGGATGGCACTACGTACTTTATCTCTATCTCGTGCGGTTGCAGCACTGTGATAAGTCGCACCATCACACTCAACACCGACCAGATAGTCACCCGGTCTGTCAGGATGAACAATACCCAAATCAATGCGGAAACGTGACACGCCGATCTGCGGAATAACATTCCAGCCTTTCTGACGCAATCCGTTAGCGACTGCTTCTTCAAATGGAGAATCATAACCGCCTACCGATCCACGAATCGCCTGGGCGAGTGCCACCGGGCCACGTTGTGCAAATTCAATGAAATGCTTCAGATCTTGTACTGCACGAGCACTGGTACGATTTAGGTCAATCATTGAAGGTTCAAAAGAGCTGAACACCAGCATTTCATGGCGTGCGCGAGTTACCGCAACATTAAGCCGCCGCCAGCCACCCTCCCGGTTCAATGGACCAAAGTTCATTGACATCGTGTTTGCGCCCGGCTCAGTTGGCCCGTAGCTAATACCCAGCATGATTAAATCGCGTTCGTCACCCTGGACCGTTTCCAGGTTTTTAACCACCACGGGTTCTTCCAGTTCTTGCTGGAAGAACGGTTCAATTTGCGGATGGATTTGCCGCGCTCTATCGAGTAAGTCAGAGATCAGTTTTTGCTGTTCGGTATTAAGCGTAATAATGCCAATGGATTTACCGCTGGCAACAAACTGAGGATCGGTCAAACGCTTAACGGTTTCTGCCACAATAGCTTCGGCTTCAGCCTGGTTATGACGACCTTTGCCCTTAGAATAAACACCTTCAACTTTTCTCCATTCCACCGCACTTTGTTTAGTCTGTGCCGCCGGGAACGTAATCAGGTTACTGTCGTAGTAGCGATGGTTCGAAAACGCAATCAGGCTTTCATGACGGCTTCGATAGTGCCAACTGAGAGTGTGGTTATACATCCCCGCAGCCAGACACTCCTCAAGAATACTTTCCATGTCTCCTTCTGTATCGTCATCACTATCACTAGCCCCACGATTAAAGAAGCTTGTCGGTGGCATCTGCCGTGGATCTCCGGCGATAACAACCTGCTTACCACGCGCCATTGTGCCGATCGCATCCCACGGTGTAATTTGCGACGCTTCATCAAAAATGACTAAATCAAACGGCGGTTGGTTGGCGGGAAGATACTGAGCGACTGATAACGGGCTCATTAACATGCACGGCGCCAATTTACCCATAGCATCACCCATTTCCGAAGCCATTTGACGAACGGGTTTGTGGCGGCGTGATTTTTGCAATTCATGTTTCAGAACAGCGTAACCATCCTTTTTCCCGACCTCATTTTTCGCCGGGATCACTCCGCATAATTTGGCACGAATATAACGTACCGTCAGTGATGACAGCATGTCAGACTGGCGACGATATGACTCAATATCACTCATATGTTCGGCGGGAACAAAATTGTGTAATTGAGGATCAGCATCAATTACCCAGTTCGCAAACCAGCGGGAATAGGCCGTCTCAAAAAGACTGGAGCAACTTCCTTCAGGAATAGCCTGCTGCACCAACATCACAGCCAATGGTTCCAGACCTAAAGACTGGGCCTCATTATGTACTCGGCACCAGTCGCACCATGCCTTCAGGCTGGCTGTATTATCAGTAATGGCCTGAGCGCATTGGCGCAAGACACTCAGTGAGAATGCTTCGTCAGTTTGATGAGTCAACTCACCAAAATACGTTTTAAGCTCGTCATAAGTCGACAATGTTTGCTTTAACTGCGCCGTTTGCGCTGCAATAATGCCTTGTGGCCCCAATAAATCGTTAGATTCAATTAACAACAACTGTGCTGCTTTACGAATATCACTCAGCTGTTGTGGCGAGCTTGCAAACAGGGAAAACATCCCGCGAATTTGCCCAGCCAACATCAGAGCCTGGTTAATTTTATCGCTGTCACTTTGCAGACCATTCCAGCCAGGAATTGCTTTTATATCATCCGCTAGCTGTTCAATTTCACGATTTAATCTTTGCAGATCTTTTATTTTATTAAGATCTGATGACAGGTCCGGAACCCCTTCAATACCCGTTAAAAGAACATATTCCCCGATCAGCTTTTTCTTTGCCTTTGTAGCAAAGAACCAAAACTTCTTACTCGCTAGCTGCAAGTTCAGTTCACATTGTTCGGTATCAACTTTAAGCCAGCTGTGATGTGGATAAGATTGAGAGAGTTGCAGAACTCCCTGATTTACTTCATCAAGTAATGCCAGTGCTCTGGTTACCGTTTCTTCCAGGCCCGTCGCATTAAAAGCAAACATAAAGCTAAGATTAATTCCTGATGCACGTAACAGGCATTCGCTGAACATTTGCAGATTTTCCATATCTGCTTGTTCATTGCTAATGTCCGAAAGACCCAGAGCCTGACTTAATGTGTTAGCCGTATTTTCCAGGTTATCTATCGCACGAGGGATATTTTTTGCCGTTGACGCCAAAGATTCCTGCCAACCGTTTGTCCAGTTGAGCTGCTTTATCAATGCGAACTCTTGCCCAAGCCCCGTCGCTGCCTGGCGGTTAAGTTCCAGACGGCGCACCACATCTCGCATTTGCGCCATTTGCTCTGCCGTGTGATGCGTTCTGCCAGGCCAAGTAAAACGCGGTGTGCTGGCATTGGCATCCTTAATAACACGCCCCATAGCCTGATGCAGAGTTAAGCCGTTCGGCCAACGTTTATGCAGCAGCCTCACGATATTGTTAAGCTTGTCACGTAGTCGCTGAACTTTTAGCGACTCCTCCTGCCACTCTTTGGCCGATAATGCATCCCGACTATCCCACGCTCTTTCTAACTGTTTGAGGAATTCAACTTTCGAGGTTTTACTGGAGTGAAGTTCCAGACAGAACTCCCCAAGACCTTTAGCTTCAAGACGACGCGCCACCACATCCAAAGCGGCTTTTTTCTCAGCCACAAACAGCACACGTCGCCCTAATGCCAAGTTGTAGGCAATCATATTGGCAATCGTCTGCGATTTTCCGGTCCCTGGAGGCCCATCCAAAACAAAGTCTCGGCCCTTCGCTGAGGCCACCACTGCGGCTAACTGCGATGAATCCGCAGGCAATGGAATAAACAAATCCTCTACTCTAAGTTTTGAATCAAGTTCTTCCGCACTGGCGAATTCGCCATTAGCCGGCAGGCTTTCTTGACCACTGCCACGCTCAACTAAAAATTTAACCAGTGAGCTTTGCATCAATTGTTCGGAACGATCGATTAAATCTTTCCACATGAGATATTTAGCAAAGGAGAATGTGCCAATAATGACGTCTCTTGTGACTTCAAAGCCCGGCATATCACGCACGGCACGGCGGACAGTATTCCAGATACCCTCAACGTCAATGCCACTTTCATCAGTGGGTAATTCCCCTTCAAGCCCATGAATTGACAGAGCAAAATCATTTCGCAGCAATTCAAGCAACGTCAGATTAAAACGAGGCTCCTCCTCCAGGCTGCGCATGCTCACACCAGATAAAGCGCTTTTGCGATCGAGCTGTATAGGCAACAAAATTAATGGGGCTGAATAGGATTTAGGGTCTTCAGGCGATTTTTTCCATTTCAGGAAACCAAGTGCCAGGAAAAGCGTATTAGCCCCACCTTCTTCAAGATCGCTCTTCGATTTACGGTAAAGATCGATAAGTGCCGCTTCAAGTTTGGTTTTATCTGTACCAGAGACCGCTTCACCCCGCTCCAACGCCTGACGGGCATATTCTTCACGAAGGTTCTCGTGGCTTTGTTGCTGGTATAACTCAACGTCTCTTCCACCAATTTCTAAATCTGGCAAAGCCACAATGCGGATACGTTTCCCTTCGGCAAGTTTGTCTTCCAGGTCCGCCGCATTCGAACAAATCAACCGAATACCTTTGGCGCTTTCAGGAAGATGCAAAAGACGGTTGCGGGTAGTTAAATCCAACAGTTTCCTTTGCCATTGAATTAACCGATTGGTATCAGATGCATCATGATTAGTTTCGATTTCGACATCAAAACCAGGAAGTAACGGAGCCTCTTCGAAAGCGTCTGGTAAATCTTCTGAAACTATTGCGTCTCCATTTCCTTTGCTATGTGTTACGCCCAGCGCTAACGGACGTATTTTTTGCATCCTTGCACGACGTACATCAACTGCTGCGACAAACGCATCTTCAGTTAAATGACGCTGCGCAGTTTCCACTGCATGACTAAAAGCAGCAACAGGAAATGATGTCACCAGCGTCGTTTCAAAAACGACCATCTCTTTAAGATCCAGGCGCTTTCGAACAGCAGAGACATCTTCAGTGACAAGTTGTGAAAACTCTTGTGGCTGCAGCCACAAACCGACAAAAGCATGTTCTTTTGCCAGAATAATTAATGGATTGAGCCCTAACTGTTCGAGGACTGACGCAAACAACAAACTGGTATCCAGACATGTGGCAACCTGCCCTTCCATCACGACACCTGGTGTGCGTATTTTTTGCCCAATACGTTCAAAGCTTGCGGGTGGGAGAGCATACGTCAGTTTAGTATTTGCGATAGCGGACCATACTGCTGAGGCCAATTCCCAGGTTCTGGTACGGGAATGACTGGTGTAACCGTCCAGTTGATCGGGTTTCCCTGCTCGCCGCAATACTTCTGATGTCGCTTTAAGCAACTTATCAACTGCGGGATCGTTAGGCATTACGAATGCGGAAGTCAGTTCCACCATCGCATCGCCACCCCACTCGTTTTTTGCAAGTAACTCAATCGGATAACACGTTGTGAGAAGAACGTCATCTCCTCGGGACAATGTAAATGTTAATTCGCCCGTCACACTTTCCGTTAAATCAGCAAGCCAGGAAGCATTTAGTTTTAAATCACGATCTCGTACAAATAACTCTGACTGAGCTGTTAATCGATCAACTTTCCATGTCTTTTCTTCAATGACCGGTGGTGAAGCCGTCAGTGTCAGGACTATATCCTGGTATTCATCATCGCTTTGATTATGAATAATCAGTTCTCTTATGACAGGAACGGCATTCTGGTGGGATGCAAATCCAATTTTTTTGGCCGCTACCGCTTCCACTCTGATACTCATAGATATCCTCACTGACAGCATCAACGCTATAAACCACAAGTCACTATTATGGTCTGATTAGCTGTACACAATTATGGTTTGGAGAAATATAACTTATTAAAATTGATAGGAAATACAGCCTAGTAAATTACTGTTATTCACTATCATTTATTGTTAACAACTAATTTAAATTTGCATTAACTAAAGCTACATTCTAAAAAACTCGAGCCTCAGTAGTTAACAGATTTCCTGGCATCTCAGGAAATCGACTCACGAAATGGCCACACCCAATAGGCATGCTCAACTTTAAAACTGAGTTCATGCTGATTCAGCGATAAACATTCATATCTTTAAAGCTTTTGGAGGGGTTTGCTAACAGGCGGATAGCATTTTATCCTAATACGGAGTAACTCTCACACCCTATTTTAGTGAATTATTATTATGGGAGAAAACAGGTAAGATTGTAAGTCCTCAGGATACCCTAAACCTGTAGATACCTGGCACGACAAATAATATCAAATGAATTAATCACGGTCTGTTACTTATTAACTATGTAATGTAGCGGTTCATCTCTTTGAGCCACAAACGTGATGATTTAGATCAGATAAGGGAGGTTTCAGGCAGCAAAAAACCGCCTGAATGTTTAGATTATTGGTTCACTAAATATGCGATCGAGCGAATATCATTCCCCGTCGGGGCCTGATGTATACGCAAACCAAACTCGTCTACTACCGCAAAAATATGCTCAAAAATATCCGCCTGAATGGCTTCATATTCCAGCCATGCCACGGTATTGGTAAAGGCATAAATTTCTACCGGTAACCCTTCCGCACCCGGCGCAAGCTGGCGAACCATTAAGGTCATGTCTTTGCGAATACGCGGATGATTTTGCAGATATTCCGTCAGATAAACGCGGAACGTACCAACATTCGTCATTCTGCGTCCGTTAAGCACGGAAGCCCGGTCACTATTATACGTGCGGTTATAGTCTTCAATTTCTTTACTGCGCGTATCAATATACGGCTTTAATAATCTCGCCTGGGTTAAACGCTGTATTTCGTCATCTGAAAGAAAATGAATACTGGTGGTATCAATATTAATGCTGCGCTTAATTCGACGACCGCCGGACTGCGACATGCCGCTCCAGTTTTTAAAAGCATCAGAAACCAGTGCGTAGGTCGGGATGGTGGTAATCGTATTATCCCAGTTCTGCACTTTCACGGTAGTCAGGCCGATATCGGTAACTGCGCCATCAGCGCCAAATTTAGGCATCTCCAGCCAATCGCCGAGTTTCAACATGCGGTTCGCCGAAAGCTGAATACCCGCCACCAGTCCTAAAATTGGGTCTTTAAACACCAACATTAATACCGCCGCCATCGCGCCCAGGCCGCTGATAAGAATCGCTGGCGACTGGCCGATCACTCTCGAAATCATCATAATGCCAATGATTATCGAACTGATTAACTTCACGCCCTGGAATATGCCCTTGAGCGGGATATTAGAGGCAACGGTAAATTTCTGTGAGAAGTTATAAATAACATCCATCAGGGAAAATAGTGAAAGCAGGGAATACAACATTATCCACAGCTGCGCGCAGATAATTAAAATCGTGCTAACATCCGTGTCTTTCTGCAGCCACAACACCGCCTGAACGTTGACGATAATCCCCTGCAGCGTTAACGCAACCCGATGAAATAGCTTGTTTTCTGTAATGATTTGCAGCCACAAATGATGGCTGGATTTAGCTCGTTTTTCAAAGGTGCGCAAAACAACTTTGTGTAGAATAAAATGAACAATTAATGAAAATACAAAAATAATACCCAGAACGATTAATATCGACGTTGTTGGGTCAAGGACAACACCAAAGCGGCTCAAAAGTGAAACAAGATCTTTCATAACATCTCCTTCCTAATCAACGCATATAATGAAGGCTGATGTATTCATGTGCAACTATTAAGATGCATTAAATATACTGAATATGATTTACATTATTTTGTTTGCATTTATCAGTAACGGATAATTCCTAAGTAAAATAAAGAGCTAAAAGCTCCATTCAAATTCGCAGCGGCTGACTATACTGAATTTACCTATGGTTTGGTCGCGAGAGAACAGCATGCCTCTAAGTGATTTTTTTCATTCTGCCCCCTACACCCTCGGTATTGAGTTGGAATTGCAAATAATCAATCCACCCGCCAACGATCTCAGCCAGGATTCATCGCTGCTGATTAATTCGCTAAAAGACGTTGTGACCGAAGGTGAAGTCAAACATGACATTACCGAAAGCATGCTGGAAATTGCCACTGGAGTCTGTGCTGATATCACCCAAGCACATTCGCAACTGTCTGGTTTGCGCCAGCACGTCCTACAATCTGCAAGCCAACATCATCTGGCAATTTGTGGGGGTGGCACCCATCCGTTTCAAAAATGGCAGCGCCAGGAAGTATGCAAAAGTGAACGCTATAACCAGACACTTGAGCTCTTTGGTTATTTAATGAAGCAGGCCACTGTTTTTGGCCAGCACGTTCATGTCGGATGCGAAAATGAAGAAGACGCTATCTATTTAATGCACGGCTTATCGCGCTTTATTCCGCATGTCATCGCCCTCTCAGCCTCTTCACCCTATATTCAGGGCGAGGACACCACCTATGCTTCGTCACGCCTGAATATATTCTCAGCATTCCCGGACAACGGCCCGGCCCCGTTTGTGAGCGACTGGCAGGAGTTTAAATGGATGTACCAGCGTCTCGAGTCCAGCGGCATCGTTCAATCAATGAAAGACCTGCATTGGGATATTCGCCCCAGCCCAAAATTTGGCACTGTTGAAGTGCGCGTGATGGATACACCATTGACCATCACTCGTGCGGTCAACATCGCCGGTTTTATTCAGGCACTGGCGCATTGGCTGCTTTGCGAACGCCCGTTTGTTCCCCGTTCCGAAGATTATCTGCTGTACCGTTTTAACCGTTTTCAGGCCTGCCGCTTTGGTTTTGAAGGGGTGCTGACGGATGTACGCAACGGTGAGCAACACACGTTGGCAGAAGATATTTTGCCCCTGCTTGATACTCTCGCACCCTACGCGGCGCAACTGCAGGCGACCTCGGCTTTGGAAGCGATAGACGGCTACGTTCGCAGCAACGACAGTGACACTCGTCGCACCCGACAATTTGTCACCGAAGGTGGGTTGTTAACCGAATTGGTACGCGAGAATTGTGAAATTTGGGCAACGAAATAAATTTATTATTCTTATTTAATACAATTGAGCGTGATTATCACGCTCAATATAGCTGATATATAAATATAATTAGCCAACGTAAATTACTTATTAATTTACACTAATGATTGCAGGTGATTTACTTTATAAAAATACATGATAAAGTCACCAGGATATTACCTTGCCATTTCTAATGGTAAAACAATAACTCATCATTCCATTATTGAGTGTTTTGTTAAAAGGATTTAAATCATGGACAACTCATCAAATCACCTGATGAAAAACATTTATATATTGAGCGACAACTCCTTTCTATTCCCCGGCCTGGAATGTGTATTATCAACCCTTAATCAACCAGGCACGGTATTCAGCATTAAACACATCCCTAACAATAAGTTAAGGCCGTTTTTTGACAATTTAAAAATGCAGGAAAATAATAAAAATATAGTTAACTACTTTATCGCTGAAAAGCAGGTGTTTTATATTCTCAAGTCAAATAAAGTCTCACCTGCCGGTATACTCATTCCGCCAACGGTGAAATTGAGTGAGCTGCAAAGAATTTTTCTGACATGCAATACAAAAGAAACACTCCTCAATCCTGAATTTTACTATCGTAATACACATTCACATCGTGAGGTTGAAGTGGTGTCGATGTTGCTGGAGGGCCTACAGCCAAAAAGCATCGCAAACAAATTAGGCATATCGATTAAGACCGTGAGCCATCACAAACACATCGCGATCAAAAAAAGTGGTTTTTCGAACTTCAATGAATACTACCTGCGTAATTTGACCATCAATCCTTTCATTCCACATCATTGATTCATGATTCATGAATTCAATTCATAGCTCCTTGCGTATTTAGCAGGCTAATCGCCATATCCTTGGGGTGATAGAGTTTCATTTCCGGATAACACGGCAAGGCTGGACGAGTTTCCTATACTTCAAAGTCACTGTTGTCCATTTAACCCCGGCAACGAACGCCGAAGTAGAGGAAAAAATGGAAGAAAAATTGAAAATCACCCCGGCGGGTTCTCAGCCATCTCAATCGGGTCCGGAAAGCTACTTCACAGGCAGAGTCCGTATTGATGCGCCTTTCCAGACCACGCCACCTGCGCGAACAGGCGGTGCAACCGTCACGTTTGAACCCGGTGCGCGTACTGCCTGGCACACTCATCCACTTGGCCAAACTCTGATTATCACCCACGGTCATGGCTGGCTACAGGAATGGGGCGCTGAAATTCGTGAAATAAACCAAGGTGATATTGTCTGGATCCCCGAAGGCGTAAAACACTGGCACGGTGCCACACCAGATAATGCCATGACCCATATTGCCATTGCGGAGTCACTGAACGGTAGCCCCGTTGAATGGATGGAACACGTCAGCGACGATCAGTATAAAAAATAAACTTTTTATTCGGAGAACAAACATGACGATGAAAGTGCTCGGTTATGCGGCGCAGTCCGCAGAAGTTCCACTTGCTCCCTTCGAGTTTATGCGACGTGAACCGCGTCCAGATGATGTAGTGATTGAAGTAATGTACTGCGGAGTTTGCCATTCAGACCTGCATCAGGCGCGTAATGACTGGGGTTTCAGCCAGTATCCGGTGGTTCCGGGTCATGAAGTCGTGGGGCGCGTGGCCTCGGTCGGCAGCAACGTGACGAAATTCAAACCGGGTGATTATGCAGGCATTGGCTGCATGGTCGACTCGTGTCGCACTTGCCATCCCTGTCAGGAAGGCCTTGAGCAGTATTGCGAAGAAGGTAACACCCAGACCTACAACGGTGTCGATCGCCACGACCATCAGCCCACTTACGGTGGCTATTCGCAAACCATTGTCGCATCTGAAGATTTTGTATTGAGAATGCCGGAAGGAATGGACCTGAAAGGGGCAGCCCCTCTGCTGTGTGCCGGCATCACCACCTGGTCTCCGCTGCGCCACTGGAATGTGGGCAAAGGCAGCAAAGTCGGGGTTATTGGGTTAGGTGGCCTTGGTCATATGGCGCTAAAACTGGCGAATGCCATGGGCGCGGAAGTCACGCTGTTCACCCGCTCCGCCAGTAAAGAAGAGGACGCCCGCCGCTTAGGCGCACATCACATCGTGCTTTCAACGGACGAAGGGCAAATGGCGTCGGTCGCCAATCAGTTCGATTTAATCATCGACACCGTGCCTTACGACCACGACATCAACCCGTATATGCCAACCCTCACGCTCGACGGTACGCTGGTTTACGTCGGTTTACTCGGCAATATTGAGCCGCCGGTCAGCACGCTGCCGATGATTACCGGCCGCCGTTCCATTGCAGGCTCCTGCATTGGCGGCATTAAAGAGACCCAGGAAATGCTGGATTTCTGCGGCGAGCACGGAATTGTGTCGGACATAGAAATGATCAACATGCAGGATATCAACGCAGCCTATGAACGGATGCTGAAAAGCGATGTGAAGTACCGCTTTGTGATTGATATGGCGACGCTGAAAGCTTGATTCCACGCACCCTCTCTTTTAAAAAGAGAGGGTTTTAACATTCCGCCCCGTAATCCATGTACAATCGCGCAACAAAATTCCGATTCAACGGACTGCACGGTTGCCTTCACTCTTCTCGTTATCACGCCATAAATTGCCTGGAGCACTCGCAATATTTGCGATGCTGATGCTTTTTATCGCCCCGCTGATTTCAAAATCACTGGAGCACAGGCGCGCGGCGACGAACGGCGAGCATCACATGATGAGCCATTCAGGCGGCATGATGATGGAAATGGCTACCGTGGACATACCCTCGCCTTCGCACCTGATGCCGGGCATGGGTTCTTCATTGATGGATGATATCGCCTGCGGGTATTGCCAGCTGTTGCTGCATATTCCGCTGATTATCTGGCTATTTATTCCGTTTATCTGGCTAATCTGGCGCATCTCTCGCCCCCCTCCACCGGCCGTTATCGCGCCGCTGCTTGCCCAGCATGATGACGCCGAAGCGCTTCCCCGCGCCCCGCCTGCGCCTCTATTTCGTTAACACAAACTTCTTTTAGCGATAGAGGATTATCATGTCTGTGAATCAATCTCAGCTCGCCCGCCGTGGCGCGCTGCTGACGCTTTTGCGTCGCCTGCATTTCTATATCGGCTTGTTTATCGGCCCGTTTATTTTCGTCGCCGCGCTTACCGGCACGTTATACGTTTTAACCCCGCAAATTGAGAACGCGATTTATCATGACGCGCTGCGCACCCAGGACACCGTTCCGGCGAAGTCACTTTCGCAGCAAATAGCCGCAGTTCGTCAATATATCGACGAAGAAGCCACTATTTATGCGATACGCCCGGCACCGCAACCTGGCGACACCACCCGCGTACAATTTGTCGATTCTTCTTTAGGGGAATCCGAGTCCAGAGCCATTTTTGTCTCTCCTTCCACGCTTGCCGTTCAGGGCGATATGACGGTGTACGGCACCAGCGGCGTGCTGCCATTACGCACCTGGATCGATCAGTTCCACCGGGGATTATTGCTCGGCAACATCGGGCGAATTTACAGCGAGCTGGCAGCTTCGTGGCTATGGATTGCCGCACTCGGAGGCGTGGTGCTGTGGCTGACTTCCCGTCCGAAAAGAAAGCTGAAAGTGCGGCAAACCCCGCAAAGAAAAGCGCGCCACTGGCACGTTACGCTCGGTGCCGCGTTACTGCTTGGGATGCTGTTTTTCTCCGCGACCGGGCTGACCTGGTCGCAATGGGCAGGTGGCAATATCGACAAAATGCGCAGTTCACTCGGCTGGATGACGCCGCAGGTGAATACTTCTCTGGCACCACAAAACGGGCATCAACACCACGACCCCCACGCCGAACATCACGCCATGATGCCGGGAATGGTGATGCCGACCGCCGCGGATGAAAGCTGGGATCGCGTGCTTCTTGCGGCGCGTGCCGCCGGAATTGAATCGCCTAAAACAGAGATCCGCCCTCCTCGTGCGGCGGATAAAGCCTGGACGGTGACGGAAATTGACCGCGCCTGGCCGACGCATGTTGATACCGCAGCGGTCGATCCCCACAGCTTTAAGGTCATCGACCGCACCTATTTTGCTGATTTCCCGCTGGTTGCCAAACTCACCCGCTGGGGAATTGACGCGCACATGGGCGTGCTGTTTGGTCTGCCGAACCAGCTGTTGCTCACCGCGTTCGGCTTTGGCCTGTGCGCGATGATTATTCTCGGTTATCGGATGTGGTGGCTAAGACGCCCAGCGATTTCTGCGAACAACCCGGCACAAACCCTGAGCGAAGCGTGGCTGGCGCTGCCGACGTTCTGGCGTACGGCAATAATGTTCATCGCGGTGATTTTCGGCTATTGCCTGCCGGTGATGGGCGTGAGTTTGCTGCTGTTTATCGCCGTAGACGTGGTGCGCTGGCGTAACAACGCGCTGAAATTGCAGGTTTCTTAGTTTTTCCCCTCACTCTACCCCTCCCCAGCAGTCTCTTATACACAACTCACCCCGGCAATTTTGTCTGGGTGAGTTGTGACTAAGAGACGGCCCCCTGGAGAGGGCTGGGGTGAGAGCCTCCCCCCTCAAAATATTGGTCCTACCAATCCCTCTCAAAATGTGACTCCTTCACGTTTAATGACAAATGCCACAACAGATGCATTGCCAATTATTAACAAAAGATTAACCTTTAATCATTATCTACCCTACATCGCCAAATTGGTCCTACCAATAAGGTGAAAAATAATAAGCACATCACGTTCTGGAGAGTCCTGCATGCAAGCATGGCAACAAGTCTACGACCCGGCAGGGAATATCTGGCTTTCAAGCTTCATTGCCGCTATTCCAATTATCTTTTTCTTCTTCGCGCTAATTAAATTGCGCATGAAAGGTTACACCGCCGCCACCATCACCGTTGGCCTGGCATTGCTCGTGGCCCTGTTCTTCTACCGCATGCCATTTGACCGCGCCTTGTCGTCAGCGGTTTACGGCTTTTTCTACGGATTGTGGCCGATTGCGTGGATTATTATCGCAGCGGTATTCGTCTATAAAATCTCGGTGAAAACTGGGCAGTTCGACATTATCCGCTCGTCGATTCTTTCCATCACCCCCGACCAACGCCTGCAAATGCTGATCGTCGGCTTCTGCTTCGGGGCATTTCTTGAAGGTGCCGCGGGGTTCGGTGCACCCGTCGCCATTACTGCCGCGTTGCTGGTTGGGCTAGGTTTTAACCCGCTGTACGCCGCAGGTCTGTGCTTGATTGTGAACACCGCTCCGGTGGCGTTTGGTGCGATGGGGATTCCAATTATTGTTGCAGGCCAGGTTACCGGCCTCGACAGCTTTGAAATCGGCCAGATGGTGGGCCGCCAGTTACCGTTCCTGACCATGATTGTGCTGTTCTGGATTATGGCGATTATGGACGGCTGGCGCGGCATTAAAGAGACGTGGCCGGCAGTCATGGTGGCGGGTGGCTCGTTTGCTATCGCACAGTATCTCAGCTCTAACTTCATCGGCCCGGAACTGCCGGATATTATTTCTTCGCTGGTTTCTCTGGTGTGTTTGACGGCATTCTTGCGCGTCTGGAAGCCCGCTCGCATCTTCCGCTTTGGCGATATTGGCGCATCTGTTACCGACCAAACGCTGGCTCGTCAAAACTACACCTTATACCAGGTAATTCGCGCCTGGATGCCGTTTATCTTCCTGACAGCGACCGTCACGCTATGGAGTATTCCACCCTTTAAAGCGCTGTTCGCACCAGGAGGTGCCATGGCTGACTGGGTGCTTAAAATCTCCGTGCCGTTCCTCGACAAAATGGTTGAGAAGATGCCTCCCGTCGTGGCGCAAAGTACGGCCTATGCCGCGATCTATAAGTTTGACTGGTTATCTGCAACCGGCACCGCAATTTTAGTCGCAGCACTTATCTCCATTGTTTATCTGCGCATGAAACCGAAAGCGGCTATCGAAACCTTTGGTGAAACGCTGAAAGAACTGGCTCTGCCGATTTACTCCATCGGCATGGTATTGGCGTTCGCGTTCATCTCAAACTATTCCGGTCTTTCAGCAACACTTGCTCTGGCACTAGCCCATACTGGCCACGCATTCACCTTCTTCTCGCCATTCCTCGGCTGGCTGGGTGTATTCCTGACGGGTTCAGATACCTCTTCCAATGCCCTGTTTGCGGCATTGCAAGCGACAACCGCGCAACAAATCGGTGTGTCTGATCTGCTGTTGGTTGCGGCCAACACCACTGGTGGCGTGACCGGTAAGATGATTTCGCCACAGTCCATCGCCATCGCCTGTGCTGCAGTAGGCCTGGTGGGACGTGAATCGGATCTGTTCCGTTTCACCGTCAAACACAGCCTGATATTTACCTGCATGATCGGTGTGATCACAACACTTCAAGCCTATGTCTTAACCTGGATGATCCCTTGATGAGCACTCAACCGCGCCTGGCCGACCATTTGGTTGAGCGCGTCAAAGCATTAATTAACGAACGTAACCTGGAGGCGGGCATGCGGTTGCCCGCCGAACGCCAGCTTGCCGCTGAGATGGGCGTTTCGCGCTCATCTATTCGTGAAGCCATTCAAAAACTGATTAGCGAGGGCGTGTTAATTAGCCGTCGCGGTGGCGGCACGTTTGTACGCTACGAAGTCCAGGCCTGGTCTGAGCAACGTATTGTTCAGCCACTCAAAACGCTGGTTGAGAATGATCCAAACTATCGCTACGACATTCTGGAAGCACGGCACGCAATAGAAGCCAGTACCGCCTGGTACGCTGCGATGCGGGCGACTCCGGCTGACAAAGAGAAGCTCATTGCCTGCTTTGACGCCACTGTAAAATTCAAGGAAAGCGACGATCCTGACCTGGCAGCCCAGGCCGATGTGCGCTTTCATCTGGCGATCGCCGAAGCCTCGCACAACATTGTGTTACTCCAGACGATGCGCGGTTTTTTCGACCTGCTGCAATCCTCCGTGATGCACAGCCGCCAGCGCATGTACACCGTCCCCGTTATTTTTGCGAGGCTCACCGAACAACATAACGAACTGTTGCAGGCAATTTTGGCAGGCGACCCGGAACGCGCACGCTTAGCGGCGAAAAACCACCTCGGGTTTGTCCATAGCACCATCAAAACCCTGCATGAAGACGAAGCCCGCCAGGCACGAATCAGCCGCCTGCCCGATGAAGATACCGACGTAATAAGGGAAGAAAATAGATGATTATTTCCGCTGCAAGTGATTACCGCGCCGCTGCAAAACGCATTCTGCCGCCATTCCTGTTCCATTACATTGACGGTGGGGCTT
>DATERH010000115.1:0-13097 GCA_035271785.1 Buttiauxella sp. | reverse complement strand
GACCCAACCAAAGCGCATGAAAAACTGGGCTGGAAACCAGAAATCACGCTCAAAGAAATGGTCAGTGAAATGGTCGCTAAAGATCTGGAAGCGGCGAAAAAACACTCGTTGCTCAAATCACACGGTTACGAGGTTGCCATCGCGCTGGAGTCTTAAGCATGAATAAACACCGTATCTTTGTTGCTGGCCATCGTGGGATGGTCGGCTCTGCCATTGTTCGCCAACTTGAGCAACGTGCTGACGTTGAACTGGTGCTGCGTGGGCGTGATGAGCTGAATCTGTTGGATGGTGCAGCGGTTAACGCTTTCTTTGCTGAGCAGCGTATTGACCAGGTTTACCTGGCCGCGGCAAAAGTGGGCGGCATTGTGGCGAACAATACCTACCCAGCTGACTTCATCTTTGAAAACATGATGATTGAGGCCAACATTATTCACAGTGCGCATGCGCACAACGTGAATAAGCTGTTGTTCCTCGGTTCATCGTGCATTTACCCAAAGATGGCGAAGCAACCGATGGCAGAAAGCGAGCTGCTGCAAGGCACGCTCGAAGAGACGAACGAGCCATACGCGATTGCCAAAATTGCGGGTATTAAACTGTGCGAGTCATATAACCGCCAGTATGGCCGCGATTATCGCTCGGTGATGCCAACCAATTTGTATGGTCCGAACGATAACTTCCACCCAAGTAATTCACACGTGATCCCTGCGTTGCTTAGGCGCTTCCACGAAGCGACACAGCAGAACTCACCTGATGTTGTGGTGTGGGGTAGCGGTACGCCAATGCGTGAATTCTTGCACGTCGATGATATGGCAGCCGCCAGTATTCACGTGATGGAACTGGCAAGTGAAGTGTGGCTGGAAAACACCCAGCCAATGCTTTCGCACATTAACGTCGGTACTGGCGTTGACTGCACCATCCGCGAACTGGCGCAAACTCTCGCTAAAGTGACGGGCTATCGTGGACGCGTGGTGTTTGATGCCTCCAAACCTGATGGTACGCCACGCAAACTGCTGGACGTGACACGTTTGCGCCGTCTGGGCTGGTATCCAGAAATCACACTGGAACCTGGCCTTGCCAGTACTTACCAGTGGTTCCTCGAAAACCAGCAGCGGTTCCGGGGGTAAACATGTTCCTGAGTGCTGGAGACTTTGCAACGGTCGTCCGTTCTACCCCACTTATCTCCATCGACCTGATTGTTGAAAATCAGGACGGTGAGTTCCTCTTGGGGCAACGCACTCAGCGCCCGGCGCAGAACTTTTGGTTCGTGCCGGGTGGCCGGGTACAGAAAGATGAAACGCTGGAGCAGGCTTTTGCACGCTTAACCGAAGCCGAATTAGGTAAGACACTCACCCTGCAAGAGGGTGAGTTTTACGGCGTGTGGCAGCATTTCTATGACGACAACTTCTCCGGGACGGATTTTTCCACGCACTACATCGTGTTGGGGTTCCGTTTGCGGGTTGAGGCGAGTGCACTGCAACTGCCTGAAGCACAGCACAGTGCTTATCGCTGGCTGACACAGGAAGCACTGCTGGCTGCGGAGAACGTCCACGACAACAGTCGCGCTTATTTCCTTGCGGAAAAATGCGCGCAGACTCCGGGCTATTACTCGAAATCAATCGGCCTGGATCATGGCGGCAAGTCCGAAAATCTCCAGGAGTTTACTCAAGTAAGTGACTGGAGTGAACGGGTGCTGCCAACGCAGAAGCAGGCTGAAGGATAATAAGTAAATGAAGATTCTGATCTATGGCATTAACTATTCACCGGAGCTGACAGGCATCGGTAAATATACCGGCGAGATGGTTGAATGGATGACGCGCCAGGGCCATGAGGTGCGGGTGATTACCGCACCACCTTACTATCCGGCCTGGGAAGTGCATCCAGATTATTCGGCCTGGAAGTACAAAAAAGAGGTGGGTGCAGCGACCGTTTGGCGCTGCCCGCTGTACGTACCAAAACAGCCATCAACGTTAAAGCGCCTGATTCATCTCGGCAGCTTTGCGCTGAGCTCATTTTTCCCGCTGCTGGCGCAACGTCGCTGGAAGCCGGATCGCATTATTGGCGTAGTCCCCACACTGTTTTGTGTACCAGGCATGCGCCTGCTCGCAAAACTGAGTGGTGCTCGCACGCTACTGCATATTCAGGATTATGAAGTGGACGCCATGCTCGGCCTGGGAATGGCGGGTAAACAGCAGGGCAAAGTTGCCCGACTGGCAACTCGCTTTGAACAAAGTGGCCTGCACAACGTCGACAATGTTTCGACCATTTCGCGATCAATGATGAACAAAGCGATGGAAAAGGGTGTGGATCCGCAAAAAGTGATCTTCTTCCCTAACTGGTCGGAAGTTGAACGTTTTCGCGGTATTTCCGTAGACGACGTTTTGGCGGTGCGAACCCGTTTACAGCTGCCTGTTGATAAAAAAATCATCCTCTATTCCGGCAATATTGGGGAAAAGCAGGGGCTGGAAACCGTCATTGAAGTGGCTGAACGTTTCGCTCATCAGCCGTATTTGTTTGTCATTGTCGGCCAGGGCGGCGGCAAAGCACGCCTGCAAAAACAGGTGCAGGAGAAGGGGTTGCAAAACGTGGTGTTCCACCCGTTGCAACCTTACGACGCGCTGCCCGCACTGTTGCATCTTGCGGATTGCCATTTGGTTATCCAGCGTCGGGGTGCGGCAGATGCGGTTCTGCCATCCAAACTGACCAACATTCTTGCCGTGGGCGGGAATGCGGTGATTACCGCAGAACCGGATACCGAACTCGGCCAACTTTGCGAGGCTTATTCCGGTATTGCCGTGTGTGTAGAGCCTGAATCGGTTGATGCGTTAGCCGATGGAATCGAGCGTTGCCTGCAATTGCCGGTACACAACACGGTGGCATGTGAATATGCCGAGCGCACGCTGGAGAAAGACAGCGTACTGAACCAATTTATTGCAGCGATATCTGCACAAGATATTGGGGTTAAATCATGAGTCATTCCAAGCTCTATCCAGTCATCATGGCGGGTGGAAACGGTAGCCGCTTGTGGCCGTTGTCCCGCGTGCTTTACCCGAAACAGTTTCTGTGCCTGAAAGGCAAACTGACGATGTTGCAAACCACCATTAGCCGTTTAAACGGAGTGGAGTGCGAAAGCCCAGTGGTGATTTGCAACGAAGAACACCGTTTTATCGTGGCTGAACAATTGCGTGAGCTAAATAAGCTGACGGAAAACATCGTGCTGGAGCCTGCTGGACGTAACACGGCTCCAGCCATCGCGCTGGCGGCCCTTGCGGCGGTTCGTAATCAGCAAGATAACGATCCGCTGATGCTTATCCTCGCCGCCGACCATGTGATTGAGAACGAAGAGGCATTTCGTGAAGCCGTACGCAACGCGATGCCGTTTGCCGAAGCTGGAAAACTGGTCACCTTTGGTATCGTGCCAGACCTGCCAGAAACCGGTTATGGCTACATTCGCCGCGGCGAAGTGGCTAACCCAAATACGCCAAATGTTGATGCCATTGCCTTTGGTGTGGCGCAGTTTGTGGAAAAACCGGATATCGCTACCGCACAGGCTTATGTGGCCAGCGGTGAATATTACTGGAACAGCGGCATGTTCCTGTTCCGTGCCGGGCGTTACCTTGAAGAGCTGAAAAAATTCCGCCCGGATATTCTGAGCGCCTGCGAAAAAGCGATGGCCAGCATTGATCCGGATCTGGACTTTGTGCGCGTAGACGAAGCGGCCTTCCTGGCGTGTCCTGACGAATCTATCGACTACGCGGTGATGGAAAAAACCGCCGATGCGGTGGTGGTTCCAATGGATGCGGGCTGGAGTGACGTGGGTTCCTGGTCATCACTTTGGGAAATCAGCACCAAGAACCAGCACGGCAATGTGCACCATGGTGATGTGATAAGTCACGATACCGAAAACAGCTATATCTATGCGGAATCGGGTCTTGTCACCACCGTAGGGGTGAAAGATTTAGTCGTGGTGCAGACCAAAGATGCGGTGCTGATTGCCGACCGTGACCACGTGCAAAGCGTGAAAAAAGTGGTTGAGCAAATCAAGTTTGATGGCCGCCATGAACACCACAATCACCGCGAAGTGTATCGCCCGTGGGGCAAATACGACTCCATTGATTCCGGTGAGCGCTACCAGGTTAAACGTATCACCGTTAAGCCCGGTGAAGGATTGTCATTGCAGATGCATCATCACCGTGCCGAGCACTGGATTGTGGTGGCGGGCACCGCGAAAGTCACGCTGGGTGAAGAGACAAAACTGTTGGGCGAAAACGAGTCTATCTACATTCCGCTGGGCGTGACGCATTGCCTGGAAAACCCAGGGAAAATCCCGCTCGACCTGATTGAAGTGCGTTCCGGCACTTATCTTGAAGAAGACGACATCGTCCGTTTTAAAGACCGCTACGGGCGCGTCTGATCACTCAATAAATATTTTTTCCCACGATATTGGCGTTACAGCAAGGCGGCAAAGGAACTGATCCCGATGAGCTTACATGAGTAAGTGCTCCGGATAAGTGAGGGCCGCCAACGTCGCTGTAGCGTCAAGAGCGGGATAAGCATGCCCGAAGGAGATGAAAACGTGCAAAAACTAACCTGTTTTAAAGCCTACGATATCCGTGGTCGCCTGGGCGAAGAGCTGAATGAAGACATCGCTGAACGTATTGGCCGCGCGTATGGCGAGTACCTGAAACCGAAAACCATTGTGCTGGGCGGCGATGTGCGTCTGACCAGTGAAGCACTGAAACTGGCGTTAGCGAAAGGGTTACAGGATGCGGGCGTGGACGTGCTGGATATCGGCCTGTCCGGTACCGAAGAGATCTATTTTGCCACCTGGCATCTGAATGTGGACGGCGGTATTGAAGTGACCGCCAGCCATAACCCGATGGACTACAACGGCATGAAACTGGTGCGCGAGGGTGCACGCCCTATCAGCGGCGACACCGGCCTGCGTGATGTGCAGCGCCTGGCGGAAGCGAACGACTTCCCACCCGTGGATGCAGCAAAACGCGGCAGCTACCAGAAAGTGTCGGTGGTTGAGGCCTATATCGACCACCTGTTCTCGTACATCAACGTTAACAACATCAAGCCGCTGAAACTGGTGATTAACTCCGGTAATGGTGCCGCAGGCCCGATTGTTGATGCTATCGAAGCGCGCTTTAAAGCGCTCAACGTGCCGCTAACGTTTATCAAAGTCCACAACACCCCGGACGGGAATTTCCCGAACGGTATCCCGAACCCGTTGCTGCCGGAATGCCGCGACGATACCCGTAACGCGGTGATTGAACACGGCGCAGACATGGGGATTGCCTTTGACGGTGATTTCGACCGCTGCTTCCTGTTTGATGATAAAGGGCAGTTTATCGAAGGGTATTACATCGTTGGCCTGCTGGCAGCGGCGTTCCTTGAAAAACAGCCGGGGGCGAAAATCATTCATGACCCACGTCTGTCGTGGAACACGGTGGATATCGTTGAGCGTGCTGGCGGCACACCGGTGATGTCTAAAACCGGTCATGCGTTTATTAAAGAGCGGATGCGCCAGGAAGATGCGATTTACGGTGGCGAAATGAGCGCCCACCACTATTTCCGTGATTTTGCCTATTGCGACAGTGGGATGATCCCGTGGTTGCTGGTGACAGAACTGCTGTGTCTGAAAGGTAAAACGCTGGGCGAGTTGGTGTGTGACCGTATGGCGGCGTGGCCGGCGAGCGGGGAAATCAACAGTAAGCTGGCTGACCCGAAAGTGGCTATTGCACGTGTGCAGCAGCACTTTGCACCACATGCGCAGGAAGTGGATCACACCGATGGCGTGAGCATGGCGTTCGCGGACTGGCGCTTTAACCTTCGTAGCTCTAACACCGAGCCGGTGGTGCGCCTGAACGTGGAATCTAAGCGCGATGAACAACTGATGCAGGCGCGAACACAGGAAATTATGGAACTGTTGAATCAGTGATTTAGGGCCCGGAGATCTTCGGTGTTTGTCGGGCGGTATTGGTTTAACCGTTCGACAAACGCAGGGAAGGGGAATCCGTCTCCCTTTTAATAAAGGTAAAACGATGACAAACCTAAAAAAGCGCGAGCTACCAAAAACGAACGCATCGTTAATTTCTATGGTGCAACGTTTCTCTGACATAACCATTATGTTTGTTGGGTTATGGGTGGTATGTCAGGTTAACGCGTTACCGTTTTTGTACATGCATTTACTGATGGCGTTGCTGGCCCTTGTAGTCTTCCAGATGATTGGTGGCATGACCGATTTTTACCGTTCATGGCGCGGGGTGAGAATTGCCAGCGAAATGATGCTGCTGTTGCAAAACTGGACGCTGAGTCTGATTTTCAGCGCAGGTCTGCTGGCATTTAATCCTGACTTTGATGGATCGTTATGGGTTTATTTCGCCTGGTACGTATTAACCAGTTTCGGCATGGTGATGTGCCGCTCGCTTATTCGCCTGGGTGCCGGTTGGTTGCGCAATATGGGCTACAACACGCGCCGTATTGCTATCGCAGGTTCGATGCCAGTGGGTTATGCGCTTGCCGAGAGTTTTCGCAACGAACCGTGGCTGGGATTTGATGTCACTGGCGTGTATGACGACCAACAACCGCAATCACCCCATGGTGATTATGCGGGCAGTTTCGCCGATTTGGTGGAACAAGCGCGTGCCGGGCATATCGATAATATCTATATTGCGATGGCAATGAGCGAAGAAGTACGTATTAAATCGCTGGTGCGTGAGCTGACAGATACCACCTGTTCTGTCTTGCTGATCCCGGATGTCTTCACCTTCAATATTCTGAATGCGCGCACCGAAGAAGTGAATGGTGTGCCAGTCGTGCCGCTGTTTGATACCCCGCTAAACGGCATTAACCGTGTGCTGAAACGCCTCGAAGACATTGTGCTTGCTTCGATGATCCTGCTGTTTATTTCACCCGTGCTGTTGTGCATTAGCGCGGCGGTGAAATTGACTTCGTCTGGGCCAGTTATTTTCCGCCAGACCCGTTACGGCATGGACGGAAAACCGATCAAAGTGTGGAAATTCCGCTCGATGAAAGTGATGGAAAATGACGCCGTGGTGACTCAGGCGACCAAAGGCGATAAACGCATTACGCCGGTCGGTAATTTCCTGCGTCGTACTTCCCTTGATGAGTTGCCGCAATTTATCAATGTGCTGATGGGAGAGATGTCGATTGTCGGCCCACGACCGCACGCGGTGGCGCATAACGAGCAATATCGCACGCTGATTGAAGGCTACATGCTGCGCCATAAAGTGAAGCCGGGCATCACCGGTTGGGCACAAATAAACGGTTGGCGTGGCGAAACCGATACGCTGGAGAAAATGGAAAAACGCGTTGAGTTTGACCTGGAATATATCCGCGAATGGAGCCTGTGGTTTGACATCAAAATTGTGTTTCTGACCATTTTCAAAGGCTTTGTTAACAAAGCTGCCTATTGAGTGAATCCACCATGAGCCTGAGAGAAAAAACCATCAGCGGCGCCAAATGGTCTGCTATGGCCACGGTGATTATTATCAGCCTTGGCCTGGTGCAGATGACTGTGTTGGCGCGCGTTGTCGATAACCACGAATTTGGCCTGTTGACGGTGTCACTGGTGATTATCGCACTGGCGGATACGCTGTCAGATTTTGGCATTGCCAACTCGATTATCCAGCGCAAAGAGATAAGCCACCTCGAACTGACTACGCTGTATTGGCTGAATGTCGGTCTGGGTCTGGTGGTGTTTGTGGCGGTGTTTTTACTCAGCGACGTTATCGCCGCGGTGCTTCATGCCCCAGCCCTTGCACCGCTGATTAAGACTCTGTCATTTGCATTTGTCGTTATCCCGCACGGCCAGCAGTTCCGCGCCTTAATGCAAAAGGAGCTGGAATTTTCGAAAATTGGATCGATTGAAACGGTCTCTGTCATGGCCGGATTCACCGTGACAGTAGGTGCTGCAATGTATTACCCGTTCGCCATGACGGCGATTGTTGGTTACCTGGTGAATACCGTGGTGCGCACCTCGTTGTTTGGCTTCTTTGGCCGCAAAATTTATCGCCCAGGCCTGCATTTTTCCCTGAAATCGGTCAGCTCTAATCTGAAGTTTGGCGCATGGCTAACCGCTGACAGCATTATCAATTATGTGAACACGAATCTCTCAACGTTAGTGCTGGCCCGTATTTTGGGTGCCAGCATCGCCGGGGGGTACAACCTCGCCTATAACGTGGCGGTGGTGCCGCCGATGAAGTTGAACCCGATTATCACTCGCGTGCTGTTTCCGGCCTTTGCCAAGATTCAGGACGACACAGAAAAGCTACGCATCAACTTCTACAAACTGCTGTCAATTGTCGGGATTATTAACTTCCCGACGCTGCTCGGCCTGCTGGTGGTCTCAAACAATTTTGTGCCGCTGGTGTTCGGTGAAAAATGGCAGTTCATTACGCCGATTCTGCAATTGCTGTGCGTGGTTGGCCTGTTGCGCTCCATCGGTAATCCCATTGGTTCGCTGCTGATGGCGAAAGCGCGGGTTGATATCAGCTTTAAATTCAATGTGTTCAAAACCTGTCTGTTTATCCCGTCGATTATCGTTGGCGGACATCTTGCCGGCGCGTTGGGTGTGACACTTGGCTTCTTGTTTGTGCAGATTGTCAACACCGTTCTGAGCTATTTCGTGATGATTAAACCGGTGCTCGGTTCCAGTTACCGCCAATACATTCAGAGTCTCTGGCTGCCGTTTTACCTATCCATACCCACCCTTGTTATCAGCTTGGTGCTGGGCGTTGTTCTGAAAGGGCATCTCTCTCTGGGCCTGCTGCTGGGTGTGCAAATCGCCGCCGGTGCATTGGCCTTTATCGTCATGCTGGCGCTTTCGCGCAATGCTTTGGTCGTCGAAATGAAGCGCCAGTTTTGCCGCAACGAACGTTTGAAAACGCTGCTTCGCGCAAGCTAAAACCCCTTAATAAGAGGTCTGATTTATATGAAATTATTGATTCTTGGCAACCACACTTGCGGCAACCGTGGTGATAGCGCCATTTTGCGCGGGCTGATTGATGCTATTACTACAATTGATGACAGCGTGCAGGTTGACGTGATGAGCCGTTATCCGGTGAGTTCTGCCTGGCTGTTGGGGCGCCCGGTACTGGGCGACACGCTGTATAAGCAGATGAAGCAACATAACAATGCGGTTGGGTTGATGGGACGGGTTAAAAAAATCCTGCGCCGCAAATATCAGCACCAGGTTTTGCTGGCGAAAGCCACTGAAAACGGGCGCCTGCGCAATATTTCCATCCCACAAGGATTTATCGATTTCGTCAAGTCGCTGCAAAAATATGATGCGATTATCCAGGTCGGCGGTTCGTTCTTTGTCGATTTGTATGGTGTTTCGCAATTTGAGCATGCGCTGTGCAGCTTTATGGCGAAAAAACCGGTTTATATGATTGGCCACAGCGTCGGGCCGTTCCAGGATCCTCAGTTTAATCATCTGGCGAGTTATGTCTTCGGCAATGCGGAATCGCTGATTTTGCGTGAGTCCGTCAGCCTTGACCTGATGAAAAAAAGCAATATTGATTGCTCCAAAGTGGAGAAGGGCGTGGACACGGCCTGGCTTGTGGAACATCACAATGACAGCTTTATGCCGAGCTACGCGGTGCAGCATTGGTTCAATATCATCAAGCGTAAGAAAACAGTCGCCATTACGTTGCGTGAATTGGCACCTTTCGACAAACGTCTCGGCACCACTCAGCAAGCCTATGAGCAGGCGTTTGCCTCAGTGGTGAATCGTATTATTGAGCAGGGTTATCAGGTACTGGCGCTGTCGACCTGTACCGGTATCGACAGTTACAACAAAGATGACCGGATGGTGGCGCTCAATCTTCGCCAGTATGTGAACTCTCCCGAGCATTATCACGTGGTGATGGATGAGCTTAATGACCTGGAAATGGGCAAGATTCTTGGTGAGTGTGAACTGACCGTCGGCACACGACTGCATTCCGCCATTATCTCGATGAACTTTGGCACGCCGGCTATTGCTATCAATTATGAACACAAATCTGCAGGCATCATGCAGCAACTTGGCATGCCGGAAATGGCGATTGAAATCCGCCAGCTTCTGGATGGCTCACTGCAAAGCGTGGTCGCGGATGTGTTAGGGCAATTACCGGCAATTAATGAACGTCTCGTTCACGCAGTGCGGGCCGAACGTGAAGATGGTCTGCGCATGGTGGAGTCGGTTCTTGCGCGAGTGAAGGGGGCGAAATGAAAGTCGGTTTCTTCTTGCTCAAATTCCCTGTGGCATCCGAAACCTTTGTTCTGAATCAGATAACAGCGTTTATCGATATGGGGTATGAGGTGGAAATCGTTGCCATCCAGAAAGGTGATTTGACTCATACTCACGCAGCGTTCAAAGAGTACAAGCTGGATGAGAAAACCACCTGGCTGATGGACGAACCTGCAGGCAAAGTCGCAAAACTGCAATCCCGAGCCCTGAATACGCTGCGGGGCTCGCTGCGCCCGCGTACCTGGAAAGCCTTGAATGCGAAGCGCTATGGCGACGAAGCGCGCAATCTGATCCTGTCTTCCATTTGTGGCCGTAACCCGCAGCCTGTACAGGCTGATGTTTTTATTGCCCATTTCGGCCCAGCCGGTGTGACGGCAGCAAAACTACGCGAACTTGGCTTACTGAAAGGCAAAATCGCCACGGTTTTCCACGGCATTGATATTTCAGGGCGTGACGCGCTGGCGCATTACACACCTGAATATCAAAAGCTTTTCGTACGTGGTGATTTGATGCTGCCAATAAGTCAATTATGGGCAGGGCGTTTGCAGAAAATGGGATGCCCGGCTGAAAAAATTACTGTTTCGCGCATGGGCGTAGACATGGAGCGGTTTTCGCAACGTGCGGTTAAAGCCCCGGCGAAAACTCTGGAGATTATCTCGGTGGCAAGGCTGACTGAGAAGAAAGGGTTGCATGTGGCCATTGAAGCCTGCGTGTTGTTAAAAGAGCGCGGCGTGAACTTCCGTTACAACATCCTTGGCATCGGCCCGTGGGAAACGCGCCTGCGCACGCTTATCGAACAACATCAGCTCGACGATGTGGTGTTTATGCCGGGCTTTAAGCCGAATCACGAAGTGAAAGCGATGCTCGATGAAGCTGATTTGTTCTTGCTGCCATCGGTCACGGGCGCTGACGGCGATATGGAAGGCATCCCCGTTGCTCTGATGGAAGCGATGGCGGTCGGCATTCCTGTTCTTTCAACAGTGCACAGCGGTATCCCGGAGTTAATCGATTCGGGTCGTTCCGGCTGGCTGGTACCAGAATATGATGCGGTCGCTCTTGCGGATCGACTTCAGGTTTTCGCAAACGTCGAAGAAAGCGAGCTTAAACCCATGTTGAGCCTGGCTCGTGAGAAAGTTGAAACCGAGTTCAACCAAAAAGTTATCTACCAAACGCTAGCCCGTCAGCTACATACGCTGTAAATCCACCGAGTGAACCTTCACGAGGACGTATGCGCAAAAGAATGCAACTCACTTCCCTTCCGTTTTCTTCCTCCCGCCGCAAGCTGTTATGGGCCAGTTCAGTACTGGCCGCGGTGCCTTTTGTACTACCACGCGCGGTTCTGGCGGCCAGCATTAAAGATGAGGTAAACGTCGAGCAATTCTACAAAGGCGACTGGATAGCCGCCTTCAAGCAGGCTTTTGCCGCCGCAGATACCGTTACTGTTCCTGCCGATTTAGTCTGCAACAACATCAACACCGCAGTCTTTATGCCCGAGGGCAAAACCCTACAGGTTGCTGGTGGATTAAAAGGCAATGGCAAAGGGCGTTTTGTGATGCAGGACGGTTGCCAAATTTTGGGCGAAAAGGGGGGGCGGTTTAACAATATTACTCTTGATGTGCGCGGTTCAAACTGCACCATCAAAGGCATTGATATGAGTGGTTTTGTGCCGGTTACACAAATCTACATCGGCGGCAAAAATAAGCGCACGATGCGCAATCTGGTGATTGATAACATTACCGTTCATGATGCGAACTACGCCATTTTGCGGCAAGGTTTCCATAACCGCATGGAGAACGTGAAGATTACCAACGGTCATTTCAGCCGTTTGCAAGGAGATGCTATCGAATGGAACGTGGCGATAAACGACCACGACTTGCTTATCTCCGACCACGTGATTGAAAACATTGATTGCACCAACGGCAAGATCAACTGGGGTATCGGCATCGGGCTGGCGGGAAGTACCTACGATAATGAATATCCTGAAGATCAGGCGGTGAAAAATTTTGTCGTCGCCAATATCACCGGCAGCAACTGCCGCCAGTTGGTCCATGTCGAGAATGGCAAACACTTTATTATTCGCAATATTAAAGCGCGAAATATTAATCATACATTTAGTAAGAATGCGGGCATCGATAACGCAACGGTAGCGATTTATGGCTGTGATAATTTCGTTATTGATAATGTCGATATGGTAAATAGCGCAGGATTTCTGATTGGTTACGGCACCATTAAAGGCAAATATCTGTCCATCCCCCAAAATTTTAAGCTCAATAATATCACCCTTGATAATACCGCCATGACGTATAAAGCTCGCGGTATTCAGGTCTCTTCTGGAAACGCAACATCGTTTGTGGCCATCACCAACATGACGATAAAAGGCGCGGCACTGGAGCTGCATAACAAGCCGCAGCATCTGTTCCTGAGAAACGTGAACGTGATGCAGCGCGCGGCGGCAGGCCCGGCGCTGAAGCTCCATTTTGACCTGCGCAAAGACGTACGGGGTCGCTTTATGGCCAAAGATGACACGCTACTGTCTTTGGCTAATGTGCGAGCTGTAAATGAGAAAGGGCATAGTTCGGTGGATATTGACCGGGTGGATCATCAGCATGTGAACACAAGTGGGTTGAATTTTGCTCTGCCAGCGATGAATAAGTAGTTGTCAAATCACATTGCGATTTATCCGAGGTTTTAAACAGCTTAAATCAAGACTTTGGTTTTGCGTACTTTGTTGAGAACGTTAAGATGAAGTACTATTTTGGGGATCAATTCATGCTGGTATCAGCGCACGAAACGACTATAATCCCCCAACCATTTAGAGGTGGGTTTGAATATGATTAAT
>DATERH010000114.1:0-22729 GCA_035271785.1 Buttiauxella sp. | reverse complement strand
GAAAACAGCAACGACCTGATCTGGGTGATGGAATATCCATTTTTAACCTGTAGTTATGTCAGCCCCTCGGCTGAACGGATACGCGGCTGGACGGCAGAAGAAATACGTGATCAGCAACTGGATGAAATGGTGTCGCCAGACTCGGTGCGCCTGGTGCAAGAGACGCTGCAGAAATGCATGCGACGCATTAGCGAAGGCGACCTGACAGGCTGTTTCTTTACGATGGAGCTGGAGCATTTGCACAAGGATGGCCATCTGTTCCCGGTAGAGACCAAGGGCACCATCATGCTGGGAAGCGATGGCAGACCCACTCACATAATTGGCAGTACTCGCGACATTACCGAGCGGAAGGCCGCGGAGGAAGCCGTCTGGAACATGGCGTTCTTAGACCAACTGACCGGGCTGCCCAACCGCCGGATGATGGAAGAGCAGCTTGACCAGATGCTCGCACTTTCTCAGCGGGAGCACCGCAAACTGTCACTGCTTTTTGTGGATCTGGACCGGTTCAAGGCAGTCAATGACCAGCATGGTCACAAAACTGGCGACTGGTTACTGGTGCAGGTTGCATCACGTATGAAGTCTGCCCTGCGCGCATCCGATATCGCCTCACGTATTGGTGGCGATGAATTTGTCATCCTCTTACCCGATACCCACAAAACAGAAGATGCTGTTCTGGTGGCGGAGAAAATCCGTGCTGTGCTTGAAAAACCTTTTGTCATGGACAATGGTGTTGAGCTAGATATTTCATCGAGTATTGGTGTGGCGATGTACCCTGACCAGGCAGAGAACGTGCGCGATTTACTGCACTTTGGTGATGAAGCCATGTATCGGGCCAAGACGAATGGCAGAAACGCCGTGGAAGTGTTTGGCCATTCAGCCCAGTAGATCAACAGGATGGGGACATCTGTAGCGGTGTAACAAATGTTGCGGCGTGACAAAAACATCAGCGCCATTTAGTGCTGGGTGGTTGCTCATCCAGACTAAATTGGTTGATTATCCAGTGCGCCCGGGGATTACACTGAAATCGGCATGTTTGGCTTAGCAGGGATCCTGGGCGGGTTAATGTCACCGCGAATGACAGCGCAACTGGCCTGCGATGCGTTACAGATGGCGCTGTGGCGGACTCAGCCCGGAACAATTTGAAAACCAGAACCTCGCTTAGGACCGTGTTCACATTACGTGGATAAGATCAGTTTCAGGTTGATACGTTCATGGTTGTCGCGATGAGCATACTCATCAATTGCTTATTTTAATTTATCACTCCCCCGATGATATCGAACACTGATGCACCAGATATTCTGGTATGCAGACATACATAACTGGAAAACAACGGTAAAGCGATTTTTTGTCAGTGGTGGTCTCAGTCATGTTACGAGTCTTTAACGCCTGAGGTAACGTCGTCGAGATATTCGGAAAGTGCACGTCGGCTCGACTGAAGACATTCGATGCGAGTTCCCAATTCATCGATTTCTCGCCGAAGCGTAGCCAGCACTTCCGGACAAGGGGAAAAACCAGGACGACTGCTCAGCATGCATGGCATCAGCTGCTTAATGGCACCGAGTTTAAGCCCTGATTCGCTTAACTGGCGGATGCGTCGGACCAGTTGTTCGTCGGCATCATCATATTCGCGGTAGCCTGATTGTAACCGCTTCGGCCTTAATAGCCCCTCCTGCTCGTAGTAGCGCAGCATTCGCACGCTAATTCCCGAACGCTCGGACAACTCCCCAATTTTCATAAGACCCCACTTGACTCTTACAGCGATGTCATAGTTTAGCATTGTATCGTGTCTCAACGAAACAGGGGGAATCCCCGTGAAAAGGAATAACCATGAAACATGAAACCACTGAAATCATTTCTCGTGAAATTCAATTGAAATCACGCCCAATCGGGTTACCAACGTTGGAGAATTTCAACATCGTGGCAGTGCCGGTACCCGCACCCGCAGAGGGAGAGGTACTGGTGCGCAATATGTGGATGTCGGTCGATCCATACATGCGTGGACGGATGAACGAAGGCAGGAGCTATATTCCCCCCTTCGAGCTTGGTTGTGCGCTTGAAGGTAGCGCTATCGGGCAGGTTGTCATGTCAGGGTCGCCTGAGTTCCAGGTGGGGGACTACGTCAGCAGCATGTTTGGCTGGCGAGAGGCCTATATGGCAAAAGCTGCCAGTGTTCAACGTATTGACGTCGCAGCCACTTCGACGGCCCCTCTTGAAACTCATCTTAGTGTACTCGGCGTTCCAGGCCTGACTGCTTACGCTGCGCTGTTTCGCATCGCCAAATTGAAACCTGGTGAACGCGTTTTCATTTCAGGAGCAACGGGGGCTGTCGGTTCTGCTGCCTGCGCATTCGCCAAGGCTATCGGTTGCTATGTCGTAGGGACCGCGGGTAGCGAAGAAAAACGCCAGTGGTTGCAACGCGAACTCGGTGTTGATGTGGCCATCGATTACCGCACGCCAGACTTCGACCACGCAATTGCATCCGCTTTTCCCGATGGGATCGATGTTTATCTCGACAATGCTGGCGGCGAACAATTACGCCTTGCCCTTGACCATATGCGGGATTTCGGACGAGTTGTCTGTTGCGGCATGATTGATCAGTACAATGACACCACTCCGCGCCCGGGGCCTTCGAACTTGTACAATATCGTCACACGTAAGTTACGAATGGAAGGCTTCATTGTCATGGATCATTTTGATTTAACTGCCACTTTCCAGCGTGCTGTAGCCGAGCTGTTACGTACCGGTAAGCTTAAATGGCAGCACACGATAGCAAATGGTCTGGAAGCTGCGCCGCAAGCATTGATCGACTTAAACAGCGGCAAGAGCTTTGGAAAATCGTTGATACGGCTTAGCTGAAGCCGCACTGATTTTGACCCGGTCAGACCGTACTGTTGGTGTGAAATCGACCGGGTTTATTCAGAATAATTAGTATTGTTAAACACACTGGAAATAGGAGAATCTTCGTGTCCGAAGACTCCGTTTATACCCAAATTATAGGGTGATTTGTCCCCGGTTGATCTTACCCGCGAATAGTGGACACGCGACTAAGTGAGTCACTCTCAACCAGCGGTGACTCATGACAAAGCCCGTATCAACCAGTAAAAATCCCCGCAAACAGCACATGCCGGAATTCCGCAACAAAGCCCTGAAGCTTGCGGAACGTATCGGTGTTGCTGCCCGGGAACTCAGCCTGTACGAACCCCGGTTCTATGCATGGAGCAGTAAGATTAACAATGCCCGCAGCGGCTGGTATAGCTGGCACCTGCGTCATCATCATTACGATGGCGAAAACACTCCAGATAGAGATTGTGGCGGAAGGGGTTGAGACTGTGGAACAGGCTACAGGGTTGCGCGATCAGGGTGTGCAGTATGGACAAGGCTGGCTCTACAACCAGGCGCTGGATAAAGATGCGTTTATCGCGTGGGTTGCTGATAACGACACTGTTCATGAATCATAAGAAGGTTAAGACATAGCTTATGCCCTATAGGGAGTATGTAGATGCTTCAGTATGTGTGATAATTTATCTGAAGTTCTTCATTGTGGGAGCAAGGAATGAAACATTATCCACTAACTACAAACCTTCTGGAACAGGGTAAAGGTGCAGCGGGTCAGCTATATGAAACTTTAAATGCTAAGCGTAATGAGCCTTTATTTAAATCCATTCTTAACATGGATCTTAGATTTATAGATCCCAATGCATTACCGTCAGATAATTTTAAACTGAATGAAGTCGAGCATGTCAGAGATAATACCTATTCATTACACTATTCTATTGATTACTTCATTTTTAATTTATGCAAAGATATGAATCTCGAAGACTCATTCCCAACATCGATTAACTTTGATGTTTATAACGATTATCTTGCTTTCGATGTTATAGATAATGATAGGGATACAGTTGATGAATTTTAGTTGAAAGCGGCTCCCCGTAGTCTCTGAGGGTGTGGTTTATATAGCTATAGACATTTCACAGCCTGATATCAGCGACCTTATTCGGTAGTGCTATAATCCTACTTTGATTCATTTACAGCGTGCAATGGCATACTAATTTTGTCCACATAAGCAAGGATTTAATCCCTACTACATTCAGGGGTGTAAATGCAACGCCTTCCAATTATTAGCAAAAACACCCCTCCAATTACAATTACTCCAATTAAAACAGCATTAGCTTTACCAAATCTTAACCTATATTACTTTCGCACTCGAATTTGAGTCAGACTGGTGTGTTATTATGCTTCTAGTATGAGTCTGCTATGTCTCTATTATATATTTATAATTTAAGAAGGACTGCAACACTATGATTAAACCATTCCTTGCATTGCTACTTACTGGAAGTATTCTACTCACTGGCTGTGATATGGAACTCTCGCAGGAAGCTAAATCCAAAGTTGAAGAGACAAAACAAGCTGCTAACGCATTAAAACAGGATGCTAATACCTCTGTAGAGGAATTAAAAAATAACTTTAATAACGAATTGCAAAAAACCAAAGACAGTGCAATTACCTCCGCCCTGTCAGAAGAAACCAATAAACATATCGAAAGTGTCAAACAGAAAGCAGAAGACATTGGCAATATGAAGGTCTCCGAGCTACTGAGTTTTGACGGCGATCGCGAAGTGGAAAATGAAGCGGAAAATGAAACAAAAGAGAGCCATTAATAGTTTGGTTTTAATATTAATAAATTAACCTTAATCCGGATGTCTTCAAGTTGACCTGTGCTGGTGCATCCTGCCAACTTTCCATGGGCAAAAAGGGTTGCACCACTCTACCACTCTCTTCTGGTGGGCTGTGAGTTCAACAGATGGATGCAACACACTCGTTAAATCACTCCGCGAGTGAGTACCATACAAGGGGTACCTGGTAGTGGTTAGTTGCACTCGATGAACTACACTCTATTGAAATTAAAAAGCAGGCATGCAATCCCGTATTTTTGAAAGCTTTCGGCTGATGGCTACAGTTATCACGGATGTTGAGTCTAATGCTGAGTATGAGCTTACAGCTACCCGAGTTATCGGCGTCTCCCTCATATTCTGATAATCACTTTAACTTTCCGGAAAACTGTCCTTTAGAGGTGAAGCCATGCGTTACCGCATCTTTGGAAATACAGGTCTTAGACTCTCAACACTCGCCCTCGGCACGGGTAATTTCGGCAACGGTTGGGGCTATGGTGCTGATAAGGAAGAAGCACGTAATATCTACTCCCGCTACCGTGAAGCCGGCGGCAATTTTATCGATACAGCTGACCAGTACCAATTCGGGCAATCAGAAACAATGCTCAGCGATTTCATCGCAACTGAACGCGATGATATCGTACTTGCCACCAAATTTTCTCTCGGCGACTCGCCTGAAGCGGGCCTTCAGCGCTCCGGTAATAGCCGCAAGTCAATGATTAACTCCCTTGAAGCAAGTCTAAAACGCTTAAAAACGGATCATATCGATATCCTGTGGGTGCATATGCCTGATGGTGTAACACCTGTTGATCACATTGCGAGAGCCCTCGATGACCTTATACGTTCTGGGAAAATTCTCTACGCAGGGCTGTCGGATTTCCCGGCATGGCGTGTGGCTACCGCCGCCACCTTAGCTGAACTTCGTGGCTGGTCTTCTGTATCCGCAGTGCAACTGGAATACAGTCTGGTGGAACGCTCAGCAGAACGCGAGCTACTGCCTATGGCTGCCGGTTTTAACCTGGGCGTGGTGAGTTGGTCTCCTTTAGGCGGCGGTTTGCTTACAGGGAAATATCGCAAAGGTGAATCTGGACGGGCACAAGGTCTGGGTGCGGTCATACATGATGAGAGCAATCAAATAAAAATCGCAACTGTTGATACCGTACTGGCTATTGCTGAAGAAACGGGATATTCACCAGGGCAAATCGCCATCGCCTGGGTACTCGCTAAAGGAACGCTACCGATCATTGGTCCGCGTACAGCGGAACAACTTGCGGATAATCTCGCATCGGTAAACGTTCAGCTGACGAGTGAACAACTATCACGTCTTGATGCCGCCAGCGCAATTACGCTTGGGTTCCCGCATGACATTGTTGCCGCTTCGGCTCCATCTCTGGGCGGTGGAAAGCATGAGCTGATTGATACACCCATTCGCACCGTTCGTTGACTTGCAGCTACTCCTCTAGTTACAAATGAAAAAGCCTGCTTAGGGTTCCCCGAGCAGGCTTTTTCATTTTTATTGTTTCCATGTATCGGCCTGAAAAAGGCCCCTCATGCAACGCTTACCTCATTGCTTCTCACGCACCCACAGTGGCCTGTTAATTCTTTCAGATGTATTTGGGCGTAATAACGACTCGACCAGATGGCATCAGCAGGATGCCAGTCATTTTGGTAAGGAAGAAAAGTGGGGTTATGGGGTAAAGTCATATTGATTCTCCGATGTGATTATTTCCACCACCGGAGTTGTAAAACCTGGTTGCGGGTTATGCCGCAGCGGTGCTGACCATATCGTAAATCGAAGATGTTAGCCAACCTGCTAATGGACGAAGTGCGAGTTGTTTTCCAAACATATTTTTGGCTGTTGCTTTGTACAGTTCGTCCACAGCGCCCCCAGTACTATTTGGTTCTCACTTTACTGCGCCTCACCTCATTCCTACAGCTACAGCGTTGCCTTTATATGTATTAAGGATTAGCATGAAAAATTATCAATTAGGGATGCATTGTTAACAACATGGATAATAAGCTACTGAAATCTTTCATTATGCTTGCGCAAAGTAAAAGCTACAGAGAAGCCGCTGAAAAATTATTTATTACGCAACCTACGCTGTCAAAACAGATAAACTTGCTTGAACAGGAACTGGGTTTATCTCTTTTTGATCGTGATAATCGCGGTGCAATACTGAGTAAAGAAGGAGAAATGCTTTACCGTAATGCCCTTGTGCTTTTCGAGCAAATAAATCATTTTTTATGCATAGCAAAAAAAATCCGCACAGGGAAAACAGGCAATATTAATATTGGATACACTTCATCCTTCCTAAATATTATCCCCGAAGTAGTCAATTCGTTTAAACGTCAGTATCCTAATATTAATATCAAACTTACTGAGATGTCCACAGTAAAACAAGAACAGGAATTACTAAAAGGGCAAATTGACTTAGGTTTTATGCAAAAACCAGAAAACAATTCATTTTCTTTTATACCTCTTGGAAATGATTACTTATGTGTAGTGACTCATCCTGATATAAAAATCAACAAACAAAATATTGAGGAATTACTCGAGACAAATAATCTTATCTTACTGAGCGAAGCCAACAATCCAGAACTGTACCACATCGTCAGTGATAACCTTAAGATACACAATCTTGACCAGAAACCTGTCCAGTACCTAACGAATGTCTACAGTGTTCTGGCTCTGGTTGAGTCACAGATGGGAATCACCATTCTTCCATACAGTATTATCTCTTTTTTAAAATCAGGTTTTTCTTGCCAGCCATTGCCTGGATACCAGAGTGAATGGCAACTGGGCCTTGCATGGAATAAAGAACTGACTCATCCTCTGCGCATCGAATTTATCAACAATGTGGCTGAAAATAACCATAGCAAGGGTTTGGGAATCTGGATTTAGATAAAGTGTAAACTAGCAATGCAACGCGTCCTTAATCTCAAGAAAAGATAATGTAAGTACCAGGGATGAGTTAATAATTTTCTCCGTCGGACACCGTTGCTCTTCCAATAAGTTGAGTACATGGTCAAAATTTCCTATTTGTGTACAGTAATGTGCATCCGAGTCTACAGAAATATGCCCTTCAGCAGACTTCACTTCTTCGATAATTTTACGACAGTTTGCCGAACTTCTCCTTTACGTGCAACAACACAACCCATTGACCGGCTTCGGAAGCAGTAACACTGAACGTCTGCTCAAGGGTGTTAAGACCCCCCCGCAGAAAGTGCTTCAGTCAAAATTGAGAGGGAAAGTACGGCTCCAATAATGCTCAGTCGAAATACAGATAAACCTGACGACCTTTGCGAAAATTTATTACATCCTCTCATACCTTCTACCTATTTAATTAATCAAGCCATAGACTTTCATGAACTCTTCAGGATAACGTGTCCCTGCTGTCACATGACCTGATATAATTTCCGTAATAGTGGTAAGTTGTTCTGTGGATAACATCACGTCAGCAGCCAAAATATTTTCATCCAGATGTTGTAAGGTCCGAGTTCCGGGTATTGGAATAATCTCCGGTTGAATGTTCATAATCCATGCCAGAGCAAGTTGCGCAGCAGTTATACCTGCTATCTCTGCAACCCTGTTTAGCTCTGCAACCATCACATTGTTTGCTTTAAGATTACTTCCCATAAAACGCGGAAGGTAGCGCCGGGAGTCATTTTCAGAAAGTGTATTCAGATCCAGTAATTGCCCACCAAGCAGTCCTCGGCTTACGGGACTGTATGCCACGACTGAAACACCCAATTTATTGCATTCATCCAGAACGCCATTATTTTCAATATCGCGCGACATTAATGAGTATTCAGTTTGAACTGCACTCAGTCCAAATTCCCCACTGGACAACTCCAATAATAATTCATGAGCAAACCTGATAGTTCCCGCGTTTACTTCTGATAGACCAATAGCGTTTATGTCACCATCAACCCTTAACTGATACATTGTAGTGATGGCTTCCTTGAGTGAGTCTGGCTCCTGAATCACGCGATGTAGGTAGTACAGATCAATCTTCCTACCTAATCTTTCCGAACTTTTCTCGAAACAACTTCTGATATATTCGCAACTATTATTAACTCCCCGGTGAAGAGGATTATTAACATCACGTATTATTCCGCATTTTGTTGCCACAATAATCTTATCTTCTGGATAACTCTTCAAAACGCTTCCGAGAAGTTTTTCATTATGACCATAACCATAAATATCAGCGGTATCGAGAAAATCAACTCCCTTCTCAATTACTCGGTGAAGAATTTTTTCTGCATCTATTTCTGGTGTCGGACCGTAGAATTCTGATAACCCCATGCAACCATAACCTTCAGCTGTAACCATGATAGCTGAATGACCAAGTTTAATTTTTTTCATAATGACCCATACTCCTTTATGATTTCAGATCATGACCTCTGGGTCTCTGACTCCAGACCTGGTCAATTTTAATCAGCATGTCCTTCGTAATCTCTATCAATGACGGAACTATACCCCCCATTTCACTCATTTTTTTCTGATAGACCGTGACTGGATTAGAAGCAATGATAAGCGTTCTATTGTGACCGCCACATCCCATTAACAGTTTTAAGGCACGGCGAATTTGAATTTTTCGTGGGTGTTCTGAAACAAATTAAAATTAATTTCGGGATCCATATAGGTAATATTTTCCGTTGGTGGAATAATCCCATATTTAACCGAAAGAATAATCAGTACTGTTTCCAAGGTTCCGGTAGTAGCTAATGTATGTACGATTGATCCATTTAATGAAGTGACTGAGACATGAAACCCATTTTCTTTTTTAATGACTCGCCCTCGACGGTATCATTCAGACGCGTAGAAGTCCCATGAGCACTGACATACTGAAAATCCTTGCCCTCAAATCCGGCATTATTCAGCGCGGCCTCATGGCAGCAGACAGACCCGCCCCTTAGAATGAGGTGTGGTTACATGGTATGCATGTGTTGAAATACTGGAGCCACTGACAAAGGTCAGCACCTCCTGTCCTCTCTCTATAACATGTTCCTGGGATTCCAGAACTACAAATCCAGCCCACTCGGCAATAACAAAAACATCCCGCCGATGAAGTAATTGAAGATCAATCGATGCATCTTCCCTTTCTTTTATTACGGAATCAGAGTTCATATTATGCTGCTCTCAGCATGAGAATCACCTCATCCTAGCCCCATAATTTTGAAGGTATAGTGAATAATTTTTATTGCTCGATAACCAAATGGCATCGCCATGTTTATACTTCCCTTTATCGGTTATTTAACCAATAATTTATCAAATTAACGACTTACTCTATTTTAGCTGAAAACGACGTAACGACTCCGAAAGGTAATGAAGTACATCGTAATAACGACTCGACCAGATGGCATCAGCAGGTACAATTTCCCCACGGATTTAAACAAGCAATGGTGGTGCTGCAATGATTACCCCTTTTGAATTTGCCTCTTTGCCCGTTACCCGCTGGAAAAACGGGGGCGGTGAAACACGCGAAATCGTCAGCATCGCTTCACCAGATGCCCCTTTCTTGTGGCGTGCCAGCATTGCCAGTATTCAACAAGATGGTCCTTTCTCGCCCTTTGCCGGGGTTGATCGGGTGATAACCTTGCTTGCGGGCTCACCTTTCTGGCTTCGGGGTGAGGAGAGAAGCCATTTTCTGACGCTCAATACACCCTGGCCGTTTGCCGGTGAATGGAAACTGGCAGCGCAAGGAGTGTCAGACTGCGGGTTAGATTTCAATATTATGACTCAGCGCAGCCGGGCTGCATCTCATGTCGCGGTACACACCACCACGCAATACCCTGCTACGGAAGGGATTGCTTATGTTCTACAGGGGGGGTGGAAAATGGCTGCAAGTGAGTATGCATCGGGTTGTGGGATATGGTGGCAGAATGAAAAACCGGGGGAATTAGTACCGCAATCAGATGATGCGGCACTTCTGCTTGCAGAGATTATTCGCTTTTAACCGTGACCTTTCACACTACCAATCAGTTTATAACGCGAGCCTGGGTACAACAGGCGCGCGTAAGTCACAATTCGGCTATCGCTCCAGGTTTGTCGACGAATCAATAAGCAAGGTTCATGCTCTTCCATCACCAACAGTTTGCGCTGTTGCATGCCCGGCATTACCGCCTCAACAACATGCTCACCTGACGTTAAAGGAGCCACCTGCATCAAGTAAGAAAACGGGGTCCGTTGGGTATAATCCTGCTGCGTATAATCTGGTGCAACTTGTGGATTGACAACACGTTCTTCCAGTTGCACAGGGACGTTATTTTCAAAATGCACAATCACTGAATGGAAAATCTTCTGCCCGGTGTTAAGCCCCAGCATCGCCGCCTGTTCAGGGTCTGCGTTGATTTCGTGAAGAGTAACGATTCGTGCACTGTGTTGATTGCCGCGGCTGGCAATTTCTTCGGCGATATTGTGAACTTCCAACATCGCCGTCCAGGCTTTCTGCTCAGCAACAAACGTTCCGACGCCCTGCATTCGCATCAAATAACCTTCACTGGTCAGCTCCCTTAACGCCCGATTGATAGTCATGCGGCTGACACCCAGCTCATTTACCAACTCACTTTCTGACGGGACCCGTTGATTAGGGCCCCATGAGCCGTCGGTAATTTGCATGATGACAGCCTGCTTCACTCGCTGATAAATCGGTGCGGGATGGTCGCCCATCGCAGCGGCAATTTGTGCAACAGCAGAAACCTCGTTCATACCTCTTCCTTATGTTCTCAACTGAAGCCGATTTTAGCAGGTCATTTTTGTGATTGTATATACAAGCATAGCATATCTATTTCACGCTTTTACTATCGTGAAATAATGCGTTTATGAATGTGAATGAAAGAAAGTAAGAGTGGTGATGTGTAGCCAGAGACCGCCAGCTAAGGGGTTTACATCGGCGTGCAGGGCATTGTGTAAGGAAGTTATTGCGCTAATCCCGGACAATGGAAAGCCGTTTCAGGGTGGATACGCGTAAGGCGCATCCCCCTTGTTGCCACGCTTAGCGCGTCGACCAAAATGCCTGCTGCATCGCCCTCGTCTCTTCGATAATTTCCGGCACCGGGCCAATTAACTCCACTGGCTTCTGGCAATGCTCAAAAACATATTTCGATGACACGCTCATGGTCGGGTTTTCTTCGTGGCTACCGGTCGCTTCCAACAACTGGCTCTCATACATGCCGAAAACCACGCGGCCAATGTTTGCCCAGTACGCCGTCCCGGCACACATGCAGCAAGGTTCGACGGCGGTATACAGCGTGCATTGCCAGAGATAATCGGCCGTGTAATTGGTCGCCGCAATCCGCGCCAGGGTTGATTCCGCGTGGTTTACCGTGTCGATATTGCATTGCTCAAGCAACACGGTTTCGTTATCGGGTGCCACCAGCAACGCCCCGAACGGATGATGCCCGAGCGCAATGGCCCGCTCCGCAACTGTATTGGAACGGCGCAAGTGACGTAAAATCTGCTCTTTACTCGGCGTTGGCCCACGTTTTACTGACATATTTTTCTCCTGCCTTATTTTGCGTCGATACTCCACGGGAACAGCCGTTTTTGCAGCCAGCTCACCAGCCCGTACAATGTCAAACTGCACACCACCAGCAAGAACAGGCTGGCGAAAGCCAGTGGGATTTTGAACGATGAAGTGCTGAATAAAATCAGGTAACCCAACCCTTGATCAGCGGCGACAAACTCCGCTACCACCGCACCGATAATTGATAAGGTAATAGCCACTTTCAGCGCACTAAAAATATACGGCACCGCGTAAGGCATGCGGATTTGCCAGTATTCGCGGTTGCGCGGCGCACGCAGGGTTTTCGAAAGCTCAAGCAATTCAGCCGGCACCGACGTCATCCCCGTCGCGGTTGAAATCACCAGCGGGAAGAAAGAAATCAGCGTGGTGATCACCACACGCGGCAACATGCCGGAACCGAGCGTGACGACAATAATTGGCGCAATTGCAACTACCGGCGTTGACTGAATAACAATCAGCCACGGCAGCACCAGGCGGGCGAGTAATTTTGAACTGACAATGGCTATCGCCAGCGGCAGCGCAATCACAATCGCTAACAAGAATCCGCTCAGCGCCACACTCAGAGTTGCCAGAGTGTGCGTCAGCCAGCGTCCGACATCCAACGTACTCACGGAGTCAAAAATGGCTAACGGCGACGGCAGAATAAACACAGGAATGGCGAACAGCCGACACGCCCCCTCCCATAGAGCAATGGCGACAATCAGCGCCAGCAGTGCGATGTATCGCTCCAGAAACGCTTTCATGCAGGCTCCTTGTGGCGGGTAAAGACTTTGTTGCGGATCTGGGCCGTCAACTCATGGAACAGCGGGTGATTGAGCGTTTCTTCATCTCGCGGGCGCGCTAATGGCACATCAATAATTTCACTCACCCGGCCTGGGCGTGCACTCATTACCACAATGCGGTCCGAAAGCAGCAAGGCTTCCTGAATCGAGTGGGTAACAAACAGCACCGTTTTCGGGCGTTCGTTCCAGATGCGCATTAACTCAAAGCTCATTTCATCGCGCGTCAAGGAATCGAGTGCAGAAAACGGCTCGTCCATCAACAAAATTTCCGGGTCATGCAGCAACGAACGGGCGATGGAAACACGTTGCTGCATCCCACCCGATAACTCCGCTGGGCGCTTACCGGCAAACTGCGTCAGTCCGGTCATCGCAAGCAACTCATGTCCACGTGCAATGTCTTTAGCATCGACGCGGCCATATTTGTGTTTCATCGGAAAAGTGATGTTATCCAGCACCGAAAGCCACGGCAGTAAAGTGGGTCTCTGGAACACAAAACCCATTTCATCGCGTGGTTCAGTCACGGGTTTGCCATACACAGAAATCGTGCCGCTGCTCGGTTTGAGCAACCCGGCAATCAAACGCAAAATGGTCGATTTTCCGCAGCCTGACGGGCCAATAAACGAGACAAACTCATGGCGGCGTAGTGTCAGGTTCACTTCCTCAAGCGCAGTAACCTGGGTGCCATCTGCGGATATAAATGTCTGATTTACATTACTCAACTCGATTACAGGCTGCATGGCATTCCCTTATTTAGCGAGATAACTACGGTCGACCAGGGTTTCCGGATTGACTTTATCAAGCGGATATTTCATCGATTTCGCCACCCATTCCCAGGTGTGCTTCAGCAAAGTGGGGTCGAATTGCCCCAGCCCATCACGCTGGCTAATTTCGTTGATGATAAGCGGCTTTGTCACGTTGAAATCGGCTTGCAACATGGCGACATCAGCTTCTGGCACCATCGCTTTCTGGTCAGCGGCAGCTTTGTCAGGATGCGCAAGGCTAAACTCGATAGATTTTTTAGAAGCACGCACGAAACGAGCGACGACATCCGGCTTGTCTTTGATGAGCTTATCGGAGGCAAAGAACGACAAGCCATAGCCATCAAGACCGTAGTCAGTCCACGCCAGTTCGAGCGGCTTTTTGCCAACCTGAGTCAGCGTGGCTTCAATACTTGGACGGTTGGTCGACCACACCACTACACCATCAACGCGCCCTTGCGCCAGCATCGGCACCAGTGTCCCTGGGTCGGCTTTGATCTGTTTTACGCTGTCCGGGTCAACTCCGTTGTTTTCCAACATGATGGGTAACAGCGCATTCGATGCAGAAAACGTTGGGATGCCCAGCGTTTTACCTTTCAGGCTTTTCATATCGGTGACGCCACTGCCCTGCCAGGTGTAAATCGCGTCCGGTTGTTTTGAGTAAATGCTCATGATGGCTTTCACCGGAATACCACCTTCTGCCTGCGCCATCATCAAAGACGCAATTCCACCAGTGCCAACATCAGCTGCACCGGAGGCAATTTTGGTCAGTGTATCGCTGCTGCCACGGCCAGGCAGAATAGTGACGTCCAGCCCTTCTTCAGCATAAAACCCTTCCTGTACGCCGACAAAAACGAAGGCTTTATCACCGCCGTTCGGCATCCAGTCGAGTTGCAGTTTGAGTTTATCCACGGCGCTTGCATGCGCACTTGCCAGAACCAGGGCTACAGCCGTTGTAAGTTGAATGACACGCATGCTTATCTCCTCAAAGGTGGTCAGATTTGCCCGGTGGGCAGTTGTGAAACTTTTGTCACAACAGGTAGAAACTTTTGTTTCAAACATACGAGGAGCAGAGTCAAAAGTTAAAATAGGAAAATCTTATATACCTATTAAAAAGCAGATATTTACGCAGGGATGGTATCGGTGTTCTTTATTCTCACTGGCTTCGGGTATACCGTGTTGGGCATCAGAAACATCTCAACCGAAACACTCGGTTCAAAGAATGAGGATTTACTATGAAAGCAGTCGTACTTGAACAAGTTGAAGGCCAGACACACGCAGAGGTAAAACAAATCTCCGCTCCAGCCGAAGACCTGGGAAATGTGCTGGTTGATGTTGAGTGGTCAAGCCTGAACTATAAAGATGCGTTGGCGATCACCGGGACCGGGAAAATCATCCGCAACTTCCCGATGGTGCCAGGTATTGATTTCGCTGGCCGCGTAAGTGTTAGTAGCGATGCCGCTTTTAGCGCGGGCCAGGAAGTGGTGTTGACCGGTTGGGGTGTGGGCGAAAACCATTGGGGTGGCCTTGCCGAGCAGGCACGAGTGAAAGCCGAATGGTTGGTTCCATTACCCGCAGGGTTAACCGCACGCAAAGCGATGATCGTCGGTACCGCGGGCTTTACCGCCATGTTATGTGTGATGGCACTCGAAGATGCAGGCATTACGCCTGCCAGTGGTGAAGTGGTGGTGACTGGTGCCAGCGGTGGCGTAGGCAGCACTGCTATCGCCCTACTCCATGCTCTGGGTTACCAGGTTGTGGCGGTGTCTGGACGTGAGTCCACTCATGACTATTTGCGTCAATTGGGTGCCAACCGCATTCTGCCACGCAGTGAGTTTGCCGAAACGCGTCCACTGGAAAAACAAGTATGGGCTGGCGCGGTTGATACCGTGGGTGGCAATGTGCTTGCCAAACTGTTGGCGCAGATGAATTACTCCGGTTGTGTCGCCGCCTGCGGCCTGGCGGGTGGTTTTTCTCTGCCAACGACGGTGATGCCATTTATTCTGCGTAACGTGCGTCTGCAAGGCGTGGATTCGGTGAATGCACCGCTTGAGCGCCGTATCGCTGCGTGGAAGCGTCTGGCTGATTTGCTGCCAGAGAGTTTCTATGAGATGGCGACGACGGAGATTAGCCTGGAGCAGGCACCTGCCGTGGCGAAGAGTTTTATGAGTAATGAGATTCAGGGGCGAACGTTGGTGAAAGTTAGCTAACTTATAGGGATCGTAGTTTTCCGTTAAACCGAGGGCAACTCGAATGCAAGGTATGGTGATTTTCCGTTCACCCGAAAGTTATTCGATCCCTCATATATCTTTGAAAGGTGAACGTATCAAGGGGCTGCGGTATCCCACTTGATACGCTCACCGTTTCGGTAGATTCAAGGAACACTAAACTCTCAGTGAACGGAGCCATTGCTGTCTGCCATAAAACAGCAAAGATGATCGGAACCGTCATCATCCCGGCAACACAATATCACTCTCTGCTAACGACCCCATGTTATTGTGCATCGCACATGCCGCATCCACCAGGTGCATCGCCAGTGCCGCACCGCTACCCTCGCCCAGACGCATACCCATCTGCAAATACGGCTCAAGCCCCAGTTTATTCATCGCAATCACCGCACCTTTCTCAGCAGACAAATGCGACGGAATTAAATAATCACGAACGCTTGGCGCAATCTGGCAGGCTGCAAGTGCTGAGGCGTAAGACAAGAAGCCATCCAGCACCACAGGAAGACCCGCTGCTGCGGCTCCCAGCATCACGCCGGTCATCCCCACCAGGTCAAAGCCGCCGACTTTCGCCAACACATCAATGCCGTCGGTGGCATCAGGCTGGTTGGTTTCAATTGCTTTACGCACCACGGCGATTTTGTGGCTCATCTTGTCGGCTGGGAAATTCGCCCCCATCCCGACCACATCATCCGGTAGACTTTCGGTTAACACGCTGACCATCGCCGCTGCGGGCGTGGTGTTCGCCATGCCCAATTCGCCAACACCAAATAGCGTGATGCCTTCAGCAGCTTTCTCCATGGTGAGTTTCATGGTCGCCAGCAGTAAATTCTCAGCTTGTTCGCGGCTCATCGCCGGGCCCTGGGCGATGTTACCGCTGCCACGCCCTACTTTCATATCCAACACGCCAGGCAGAGCATCGCTATCAATACCGACATCCACCACGTGAATATCTGCGCCGACCGTCGCCCCCAACACGCACACGCCAGTGTTGTGACGCGTCATGTTCATCGCCTGAATGGCCGTAACAATTTTCGGGGAAATCGCCACTCCTTCGGCATACACACCGTGATCAGCACACATCACGAGGATCGCTTTGCGTTGGGTATTCAGGCCGTTTTTCATCCCTGGCATTCCTGCCAATTGCACCGCTAACGACTCCAGGCGCCCGAGGCTACCGAACGGTTTTAGCAGCCCATCGATGTGCTTCTGCGCACGTGCCATTGCTTCGCTATCAAGTGGGGAAATGGTTGCCAATAAAGAGTTCAGTGTTTGCATTTTTTATTCTCAGATTCACATGTGTAAAAATCATTTCGCGGGATGACGCAGCACTTGACCAGCCTGCCAGGGCTGGTTTTCGTCGGCCGGATAAGCGAATGCGCCATCCGGCAATTAGCGCAACAACGCCAGCAGGAAAACCACTTCGCCGAGTTCGATGGCGGCACCGAGCGTATCGCCCGTTTGCCCGCCAAGCGTGCGGCGCAACATCCAGCCCAAACCGAAAATCGCCAGTAAGGTTATCACCAATGCAATAAGGCCCGTGGCGGGTAGCAAAATAGTACATAACACCGCCCCACCGACCAGAGTAAGGAGTGATTGCGTGCCCGTCACTTTGCCGATAAACAGATTTCCCAACCCTTTGTCACGGGCATATTGATGATGGTACATCAGCAATACACAGGCGGTGCGCCCGGCAACAGAAGCTGCGGCTAATACCGCCAGCATGCTGCCCCCGCGTATTGCCAACTCGCTAACCACCAACACTTTCATCACAATCACAAAGATAAGCGCCAAACCACCATGCGTGCCGAGGCGGCTGTCGCGCATGATTTCCAGCATTCGGTCACGACTGCGGGCCGAGAAAATGCCGTCACAGGTATCCGCCAGGCCATCGAGGTGGAAACCACCCGTCAGCAGCGCGAGTGCGAGCACGTAACCGAGTGCTGCCAGGGGTAATCCTGCCCACGGCTGTAACAGCGTAAACACCACACCGGCCAACGCCCCCAGCACCAGGCCGACAAACGGGAAGGTGACAATGCCCCGCACGTATTGATGGGTTTCAATCCCTTCAGACCAACGAACCGGCACCGGTAGACGGCTCATAAATTGCAACGTGGCGAAGAACAAACGGAAAATCATTTAATTTTTACTCCAATCCCTGAGACCACCAGCCAGACTTCATCGGCACTTTGTGCCAGACGCTGATTAACGCGTCCGGCAATATCGCGGAAATGCCGTGCCAGGCGGTTTTCCGGCACAATGCCCATTCCCACTTCATTGGTCACCAAAATCACCTCTGCCGGGCTGGCCGCGCAGGCTGCCAGCAGACTATCGATTTGCTGATCCACTACTTGCTCCATCACGGCAAAATCCCACTCGTCTTCTGGCATTTCCCCGGCTGCGTCATACAACACATTGGTGATCAACGTGGTAATACACTCCAGCAGCACGGCTTCTTGCACCTCGTTTTGTGGCGTTATTACCGTGTTTAAATCGCGATATTGTTCGACGGTACGCCAATGTGCTGGGCGGCTATCGCGGTGATGCTGAATACGCTGTGCCATTTCGCTGTCGAATATTTTCGAGGTGGCGATATACAGCACTCGCGGGTAATTTGCCGCCAACTGTTCTGCATGGCGGCTTTTCCCGCTCCGGGCACCGCCCGTGACTAATTTCATACCGATTGCTCCTGATGCTCCCGCATAATCTGGTATATCCGCGCAATATCGATGTGTTCACGCATCGAATCAGCCAGAATATTGAATTGCTGATCTTTATGTTGTTGATAGTCGAAGCGCTCACCTTCCCACGCATTCAGCCCTTTGCGCAGGCGCAAGCTGTCCAGCAGGCTGCGGGTAAATTCACCGCTATCAAACAGGCCATGCAGATACGTCCCCAGTACGCGCCCATCCTCGCTGATCGCGCCATCAAGGTTATGATAAGGCTGAGTATTACACTCGGTAAACGTCGCAAACGGTGAAGCATTTTCTCCGCGCAGAGTCTCACCCATATGGATTTCATAGCCCTGAAGTGCTGCTCCTGAGCTTGTGGCAAACACGCCAGGCAGCGGCGTTTGAACATGTCCGGTAACAAGGGTGGTGGTTTTTTCATCGGCGAAACGGGTGACGACATCAAGCAGCCCCATGCCTGGCATTTCCCCAAGCCCCGATTCCACCTCATCGTAAATATGCTGCCCGAGCATTTGATAACCGCCGCAAACGCCCAACACCACACCGTCACGGCGATGATGGGCGAGTAACGCTTGCTCAAGGCCATTTTCCCGCAGCCAGCGCAAATCACCGAGCGTGTTTTTACTGCCCGGCACAATCACCAGGTCACTGTTTTCCAGCTCATCGGGTTTGACGACATAACGCAGACGTACATCAGGTTGCGCCGCCAGCGCATTAAAATCGGTAAAGTTCGACATGTACGGCAGTTGCAGCACCGCGATATCCAGCGCTTTGGGTGCCACGGGGTCGTACTTGCCGCGCTCAAGCACCACGCTGTCTTCATCTTCAAGATCAACATTCAACCATGGCATTACCCCTAAAACCGGTACACCGGTTAACGCCTCGATTTGTTCGATACCGGAGTAAAGCAGCGCCACATCACCGCGAAACTTATTGATGATGACCCCTTTTACGCGCCATTTTTCATGCTCAAGTAGCAAGGCAATGGTGCCGTAAATCGCCGCAAAAACGCCACCACGATCGATGTCTGCCACCAGAATCACCGGGCATTCAGCGAGTTCCGCCATCCCCATGTTGACGATATCTCGGTCGCGTAAATTAATTTCAGCTGGGCTGCCAGCACCCTCCAGCACCATCACTTCATGCTCTGATGCAAGGCTCTGGTAAACCTCACGGATTTGCGCTTTGAGCTGCGGTTTGTAGTTGTGATAAGTGACCGCATCCATATTAGTGGCGACTTTACCCATCAGCACTACCTGCGCTTTGCAGTCACTGGTCGGCTTGAGCAGTACCGGATTCATGCGCACATCTGGGGCAATTCCCGCAGCTTCTGCCTGGAAAATCTGTGCCCTGCCCATCTCTTTGCCATCCGGTGTGATGCCAGAGTTAAGCGCCATATTTTGTGATTTAAACGGCGCGGTGCGCAGGCCATCCTGGGCAAAAATCCGGCACAATCCTGCCACCAGCATGCTTTTGCCAACATCTGAGGCGGTACCCTGAATCATTATTGCAAGGCTCATAAAACTTCCTTTTAAACGCACAAGGTGTTGAACATTTGAGTTTCAGTTTTACACAGCAGTGCCCGAACTCGCTGTGTGTTAATCCTGTTGACATTGAGCGCTACACAGGTGAAACAAGCAATGATTTCCCTAATGATTTCAAAAACAAACCGAGGGATTTACTGTTAATTCAACGGGATCTTAGGTTATGCAAATCGCCAGCCCACGCAATGCGGCAAACAGTAGCAAAGCAAACAGCGAAGCCAACATCATGAGTTGAATGGTAAGGGTAATGTCGTCGATGGAGACACTACGCCGCTCATCCCCGATCCACGGTTTTTCTATCAGTTCGCCAAAATAGGTGTTCGGCCCGCCGAGTCTTATCCCAAGCGCTCCCGCCACCGTGGCTTCGGGCCAGGCGCAGTTTGGGCTGCTGTGTTGGTAACGATCGCGCCAGCCGATGCGCAAAGCCTGACGGGGATTGGCACGTAAGCAAAAGGCTGCAATGGTTAGCAGTATCCAACTCAGGCGTGCTGGTAGATAGTTGGCGAGGTCATCGAGACGGGCACTGACATAACCAATCGCGCGGTATTTTTCGGTTTTGTACCCCACCATGGAGTCCAATGTATTAACCGCTTTGTAGGCCATCGCCAGCGGTGCGCCACCTAACATCAGGAAAAACAGCGGTGCAATCACACCATCGACACTATTTTCCGCCACGGTTTCCACCACAGCACGAGTCATTTGCGGGCGTTCCAGTTGCGAGGTATCGCGCCCAACAATCCACGATAGTTTCTCCCGGCTTTCGCTAAGTGTTCCCTCTTTCAACGCACGATACACCTCGAGTGCGGCATCGCTCAGGCAACGGGCAGCAAGCACGGTGTAAATCATCCACACTTCGACCAGCCAACCGAGCCACGGATGCACCAGATTGGCGAGGTATAACACACCCCAACTCACGGTCCAGGTCACGCCCACCACCACCAGCCAAAGCACACCACCACCGATTTTCAGTGCGCGGTCGCTTTTGCAAACCAGCCGTATCTGGCGCTGCATGACATTAATCAAATTGCCAATCCAGCGAACCGGATGCGGCCAGTGCGATGGGTCGCCGAGCCAGTAATCCAATAACCAGGCCACACCCCAGGCAAACAATGTCACAGAGCGTTCCCCGCAAAAGATAGCCACTGGTTGAGCAAACCAGGACGTCGGGCAAAATACACATGGAGATGGGTTATTTTGAAAGGTGGGACGCGAAAACGACACGGCATGAATGTGCGGAACAACCCGAGCGTGAGGGTGGTTTTACCGCAGCCACTGAGGGTGTCTGCAATGACGAGTGGGTGTTTTGCTGCCGCGACCATGGTTGCCTTATTACTGTTTCGGCAAAGCGCGGATGTCAGCATGTACGCGCAACCTGGGGCTGCAGGCATCTGATGACAACTGACTTCCCACCGAAGGCGTTGTTTAGAGTCATACCCAACATGATTCGAAGTGCAACCAATGCACCTGCAAATTGGAAGTAGGACGGGTTTAGCTGACAAGTCGGTCTTCTGGCTTAGCGTCATTCTTACCCGCCCTTCCCAATCAATAGATCAGTGGTTACGCGGGTTCGTCGGCATTACAGCAGCGGGGGCTGCGGGGGAGTTTCACCCCCTTCCCAGCCACAATACCCTTCATACTTAGAGCCGCAGGGGCGTTGGCAGTCTTCGCTCACCCCGGCCACTTACTTTAGTAAGCTCCCAAGGATTCACTGCGTTGCCGCCTTCCTGCAACTCGAATTATTTTGGGTATTTATGTGGCATAAACGAGTCAGTTGTATCGTGCACGACTCTCAAACTATCATGCACGTGAATATATAAATGCGAACACTGTGTAAAAGCTATATGACATTCTATGTTGTGCTATGACAATTTTACTGTTTTTTTAGCCTTGCGTGAAGAAGACAAAAAGGATTCTACGATGAACATAAGTTGCCAACATTATGGCTGAAGCACACTGCCCGGCATCTTGTGGTGAGTTAATTCAGGGCTGGATTGGTGGCGGTGAAAAGCTGGTGTCATGTCCAGTCGACTGGGTTAGCACCGTTGAGGTAAATGAGGGCACACCACTTGTGAATGAGCGCCCACGGATGCGCCAGATGCTGGAGCGGGTTGTTGCCCATTTTGGCTACCCCGCGAGAAGATGGTGGAAGGCTAAGTACGCTAAATCGAAATAAACAAACCGCCAGGACGGCGGTTTTCACAACAACAAAAGTCTTTACCCTAAATAATTCAAGCTGTATCGAGGCGACGATGCAGCCCTGGCGCTTACATCAGTAAGTGAGAGGGGTTAGCGAGGAAAGCCAACAGAGAGGCAGCTTGAAGAATGACGGGTAAAATTAATCGGCTTTGATTTCGCCCATAACTTTCAGTTTTTTGGAAATTTCACGACGTTCTTTGGACAGCTCAGCATTTTTGATGATGTAGTCATCAACGCGGTCTTCGTAATCGCTCTTCATGCTGGCGATGATGCCCTGAATAGCTTCAACGCTCATGCCTGGCTTGATGTAGTCGCTCAGGTTGTCGAGCAGCAGA
>DATERH010000113.1:0-13663 GCA_035271785.1 Buttiauxella sp. | reverse complement strand
CAGTGCCTGACTGACTTTATCTGAGAGAAGTGCCTGAATATTCACCGGGATACCTTACTTTTTTCTAAGGGCTGCCATGACGTTAAAGCAGCCGTATCGTTGGGGATAAAATTAGGGCGTAAGTATAACTGCATTTAATCCCCATAGTCAGCAAAAGCCTTGCCCAGCGGGACCTGTACTACTATTAACGGTATAGGGATTAACCATTCAGACAATTAGCCGCTCGATGAGTGTTGGTGATGCTGGATGAAAAAGGTAGATTAGCCTCCATTCGTGACATGAGAGGATAGGGCGATGGCAAACTGGCAAACAATTGCAGAACTGAATGATATTTCAGCGGATCTCCCGCGTTTTACCGAAGCGTTAGCTCACCTTGCCGCACGGCTTGATCTAGATATTACCTCACTCGACGCCGATCATATTTCACTGCGTTGCCATCAGAATACGACCGCCCAGCGGTGGCGTGAAGGCCTTGAAAAGTGTGGCACATTGCTCTCAGAAAATATCATCAATGACCGTCCAATTTGCCTGTTTAAACTCATTGAGCCTGTTTGCGTCGCGCACTGGAAATTTAGCGTGGTGGAACTGCCGTGGCCTGGCGAAAAGCGATACCCACACGAAGGTTGGGAACATGTAGAAATTGTGCTGCCGGGCGCACCGGAAACATTAAATGCCCGAGCGTTAGATTTACTGTCTGACGCAGGTTTGCGCCAGACAGGGATTTCGGTGAAAACCAGTTCTCCAAAAGGTGAGCGGGAACGCCTGCCAAACCCAACGCTTGCGGTCACTGATGGTAAGGTTACTCTCAAATTCCATCCCTGGAGTATTGAAGAGATTGTCGCCAGCGAACTCACGTCATGAGTTTAAAACGTTAACTGATGGTTTGAACGGCGGCCTCCATTCTTTTAATGGCTTCTTCAAGGTTTGCCGATGTGCAACCGAAGTTAATCCGCACGAATTTTGCCTCGCCAAAATCAGCGCCTGGTGAGAAGCCCAATCCGGCTTTCTGGAAGAACAACGTTGGGTTGTCAACGGGTAAAGCTGTGGCATCTACCCATCCCAGATACGTCGCCTGAGGCGATGTCATGGTTAACCCTGGCATATTGCTAACAGCACTCACCAGTCGGTCACGATTGCGACGTAAATATGGCAGTAACTCTTGCAACCAGGCGTCACCGTCGCGCCAGGCTGCGGTCGCGGCCGTGAGCGCCAGCACATCCACGTTCGGCACAATTCCTTCGCGCGTGGTACTGAATTGCTTGCGTAAAGCCGGATCAGGAATGATAGCCAATGATGCGCCAAGACCGGCAATATTAAAGGTTTTGGACGGCGAGAGCAGGGTGATGGAACGACTTTCTGCATCCGCACTTAGGGTGGCAAAAGGAATATGTCTCGTACCCGCTTCGAGCAACAGGTCACAATGAATCTCATCAGAACAGACAATTAACTCATGGCGCTGTGCAAACGCGAGATGCTGATGCAACTCTTCGCGGGTATATACCGTGCCACCAGGGTTTTGCGGATTGCACAACATCAGCAATTTTTCTTTGCCAGTGAGCTGTGATTCGAGTGACGGTAAATCCATAATCCAGCGGCCATTTTCCAGGCGCAAAGGCGCACTGTGTTGTGGGCGATGGGCAAACGAAGAAGATTTTCTGAACGGGGGGTAAATTGGCGTTGGCGCAATCGTTAATTCATCCGGCGCTGTGAAGGCTCGAACAGATAAATTCAGCCCCGCAACCACGCCCGGTAAAATGACAATCCACTCAGGTTTTATCTGCCACTGGTAGAGGTTTGCCATGCGTTCAATTATCACCTCTATCAACTCGTTCGGCCTGGCACCATAACCGAAAACACCGTGTTCAACTCGTTGGTGGAGAGCATCGAGAATGCAGGGCGGTGAGCGAAAATCCATGTCCGCTACCCACATCGGTAAGACCTCATTACTGTATTTATTCCACTTCGAACTGTCGCTGTGACGGCGGTCGATGCCTTCATCAAAATTGAATGCCATGATTATACTCGTCATATTTCAAGTTGCAGGGGTGTTGGCTGCTCTCAATCATCCGAATCACTGACTTAAGTAAGCTCATCGGATAATCTCCTTTGCCGCCTACCTGCAACTCGAACTATTTAGAGTACAGCTACCTTTTTGTGATCGTCGTTTCAGATTATCATCCTGAACCTGTGACACAACCGCCAGGCTAAAGATTTTTAAGGAGTAATCAATGCCTTTGCTTGAGATATGTTGTTATGGAATTGACTGTGCAGTCACAGCCCAACAAGCCGGAGCGGACAGAATTGAATTATGTGCGGCACCAAAAGAGGGTGGTTTGACCCCATCGGCGGGTGTACTACGCCAGGTTAAGCTACGAGTTTCTATCCCCGTACATCCGATTATTCGCCCGCGCGGTGGCGATTTTTGTTACACCGATGCTGAGTTTGAAACCATGCTCGAAGATATCGCTTTCGTACGTGAATTGGGATATCCAGGATTGGTCATCGGAATGCTCGACAGTGAAGGGCATGTTGATGTTGCGCGCATGAAGCGGGTCATGGAGCAAGCTCAGGGCATGGAGGTGACTTTCCATCGCGCATTCGATATGTGTCATAACCCTCATCAGGCGCTGGAACAACTCACTGATTTGGGCGTGGCGCGGATCCTGACATCAGGCCAGCAGCAGAATGCTGAACTGGGACTTTCATTGCTTAGGGAACTAAAACAGCATTCCCGTGCTCCAATCATTATGGCGGGTGCAGGTGTCAGGCTGAGCAATTTGAAAAAGTTTGTCGATAAAGGGATTGATGAAATGCACAGTTCAGCCGGCCAGACCGTGGCATCACCGATGCGTTATCGCAAAGCCGGTGTCTCAATGAGTGCTGATGCTGAAGCCGATGAATTTAACCGTTACTGCGTTGATGGCGACGTGGTAGCCGCAATGAAAGCTGTGTTGGTTGCAAGTGAATAGTTAGTTAGCACCCAATAGCTTTCAAGGTGCCAGAAGGCAGCAAATGAGTGAATCCCGATGAGCTTACACAGGTCAGTGATTCGGGAGAACGAAAGCAGCCAACGCATCTGCACCTTGAAAGATGAAGGGTGAAGCTGAAAGTTTTTGACCGTGCATCATGTTGCCCATGTGATGCCCGCTCGTACCAAGCCCCGGTGCCTTACCGGGGCTTTTTTTATCTCGACACCACGCCGTCGTTTAAGGCTTACGAGCCACCAGAACAGCACGCAGCGGGGCAGGGTAACCTTCGTTTGTTTTGCGACTGTCGTTCGGGTCGAGGAAATCAGACAACGACTCGGTGGTCAACCAACTGGTACGACGCTGTTCTTCACTGGTAGTGTAGCAGTGGTCGACAATTTTCACGTCGACAAAGCCACATTTCTCCAGCCAGTTTTTCAACGCCAATGCCGACGGAATATAATAGACATTACGCATTTGCGCGTAGCGTTCGCCGGGTACCAGCACAGTATTTTCATCCCCTTCCACAACCAACGTTTCCAGTACCAATTCGCCGTCTTTGGCTAACTGATTTTTTAACTGGTAAAGGTGGTCTAGCGGTGAACGGCGGTGATACAGCACACCCATCGAAAAGACGGTATCAAAGATGTTTAGCTCAGGGAGTTGTTCTATACCCAGAGGTAAAACATGCGCACGTTGATCATTGCCCAGCAGTTTACGTACCGCTTCGAATTGGCAAACGAACAGTTGCATTGGGTCGATACCCACAGCTAAATGTGCGCCCGCGCCAATCATGCGCCACAGGTGATAACCACTACCGCAGCCAACATCCAGAATCGTGCGCCCAGTAAGAGGGGAGATGTGCGGCAATACGCGATCCCACTTCAGATCAGAACGCCATTCAGTATCTATATCTACGCCATACAGTGAGTACGGCCCTTTGCGCCATGGCATCAGGTTGCGCAGTAGTTTTTCGATACCCAGTTTCTGACCTTCACTCAATGGCTCTTGCGATTGGGCTGTTACGCTGTGCAATAAATCCAGTCGATGAGGTGTCAGTTCTGGCAAATACTCAACCGTGTTGTACCAGTGTTTGAACTGTCCGTGGAGGTTTTCGCGCTGCCAGGTCGCAATCTGTGCCGGAAGTGTTTCCAGCCACGGAGCCAACGGGCTTTTCGCAATAAGCTGATAAAAATTACCAAAGTCGATCATGCAGGTGTTCCTGATTTCAGTGCGACTAATGAGCCAAAGTTAAAGCACTGGAACCATAATTCTGCGTGGTCAAATCCGGCTTGGTTGAGGCGTTTTTTATGTGTTTCGACAGAGTCGGTGAGCATGACGTTTTCCAGCATGCTGCGCTTTTGGCTGATTTCCAGCTCGCTATAGCCGTTCGCACGTTTAAAATCGTGGTGCATATTGAACAGTAATTCGCCCACTTCACCATCTTCAAAGCTGAATTTTTCCGACAGCACCAACGCGCCGCCTGGGTTCAGGCCTCGATAGATTTTCTCTAGCAGCAATTGGCGGTCTTCAGGATCGAGGAATTGTAGAGTGAAATTCAGTACCACCATGGAGGCATTTTCAATCACGATATTGCGAATATCGCCTTCAATGACCTCAACGGGAGTTTGCGCTTTAAATGCATCGAGATGGCGACGACAGCGCTCGACCATTGCAGGGGAGTTATCAACCGCGATAATTTTGCAGTTCTCGTGATGAATATTGCGACGCACAGATAATGTCGCAGCGCCTAGCGAGCAACCAAGATCGTAAACCTGGCTACCGGGTGCCACAAAGCGTTCCGCCAGCATGCCAATCATCGAAATGATATTGGAGTAACCCGGCACCGATCGTTGAATCATATCGGGGAACACTTCAGCCACGCGTTCATCAAAGGTCCAGTCACCTAATTTGGCGATCGGGGCAGAAAACAATATATCGCGGTCAGACATGACGTTAAATCCATTCAAATCAAAAAAAATAATAAGGAAAATCAATTTATTGATTTTCGACAGATAACCACAAAGCAGGAAAAACCACGCTTTTTCCTGCTTTGTCAGCATCTCTAAAGGGGGATATTTTGCGTTAATGCAACGAGAAAACCAACTCCCATGGCATATACCACAGGTTAGCCAGCACCATCAGGAGCAAAGAGGTCCAGGTGGCACTCATGCCAGAACGACGCCAACTGATTAAACGATGATGAAAACCATAAGCGTGCATCAGGCGCCCGGCAATCAGCAGCAGCCCACAAATATGCACCATCCAGATTTCGGCACCGTTCATTTCCATCAGTAATAAAAGCAGTAACGCGATTGGAATATATTCCACCGCATTACCGTGAATTCGAATCGCGCTCTGAAGTTCGCTAAAACCGCCATCGCCATAAGAGACGCGGTATTGCAAACGCATACGAACAACATCAAACGAGAACTTAATCAGCAACAAAGCACCTAAAACGGCGTAGAGCGCGCTTACCATACTCACATCCTTTAGAGATAGTCCCAGCGCGGAGTATGATAGCAGTGCAACCTACCCGCTGTCGCTATCCCTAAAATAGGGAGTTTTGTTTGGGGATTGCCGGTTCGTTACCTATTGACGCAAATGCCTGTTGCAGCCCAGGCCATAGCGTGTGAACGAGGTCTTGCACTTCCCCAATATCAGGGGTGTGTAAGAACAGATATGGCGTGGTTTTTTGTTCCCATTTGGCAAGGGTTTTAAGCCAAACATCGAAGAAAACGAGGTTTTGTTGCATGTCGTCGCTACCGATAAACCGCACCAGCGGATTGCTGGCCGTCACCAGCGCATGAACCGGCACTTTTGGCTTTTTACGTTGAGCTTCACGAATCGCTTCGTTGTGAGGTTTCGCGCTATGTACCGGGCGGCTATCAAGAATGACGCGGTTTACCCCACGTTGATGCAGACCTCGATTGAGGGCTTGTTCATCGGCACCTTTCTCAAAGAAAGCTTGGTGGCGAACTTCGACGCCGTAAGCGAACTCTTTCGGTAATGAATCGAGAAAATTCCACAGCGCAGGTAATTCAGAGGGCCCAAATGCCGCCGGGAGTTGTAACCAATATTGCCCGATCCGATTTGCCAGCGGGGAAAGGCGTTCAAAAAATTCAGCGGTCAAATCACCACACTGGCGCAGTGCAGCCTGATGGGAAATGGTGGACGGAAATTTGAAGCAGAAACGAAAATCGTCGCCGGTCATCTCCCGCCAGCGCAACACCGTTTCTGCCTTGGGTAGCGCGTACAACGTGGTATTGCCTTCCACGCAATTGAAGTAGCGAGCGTAATCTTCAAGAGAGGTTATGCCAAGGCGCCCCCATTTTGGGTGCGACCATTGAGGAAGGCCAATATAAATCACAATGCCCGTCATCCTTCAAGTTGTAGGGGTGTTGGCTACACTCGCTTACCCGAATCACTTACTTTAGTAAGCTCATCGGGATAATCTCCCTTGCCGCCTACCTAAAACTCGAATGATCTAGGGCAGTAGGGAGTTGTTCAAAGCACAGCGAGGATTTCTTCAGTGCTGCGAACGCGGCCAATACGCGGGAAGATATTCGTCATGCTTCCCTGATGTTGTTCTTGGCTTGCGGCACTACACGCATCTTCCGCAATCACCAGGTTGAAGCCCAGTTCCCATGCGTTACGGGCGGTGGATTCCACGCCGATATTGGTGGAAATACCGCACAGCACGATAGTGTCGATACCGCGGCGACGCAACTGGAGTTCCAAATCGGTGCCGTAAAATGCGCCCCACTGGCGTTTGGTGATTTCAATGTCGCTCTCTTTTTTACCCAAGGCTTGTGGGTAAACCCACCAGTTTTCAGGCAGAGCAATACCGCCCGCCTGCGCATCAACTGGCTGTTTTAGCGCTTCGGCAAAATCTCTTGACCAGCCAACACGCACCATAATAACCGGCGCATGGTGCTCGCGGAATTTTTCAGCCAATTTAGCTGAGCGAGCCACCACATCCTGTGCACTGTGCGGCCCCCCCGCAAACGGTAAAATGCCTTCATGTAAATCAATAACGAACAGCGCAGTACGGGAAGTATTCAGTTCTAACATCGGGTGACTCCGGTTCAAAATAAGGTTATCGCGTAATACCTTACGACGGAACGAAAGCGTAACTGTTTACAAATTTTGTTAATTTTTGTGAGAATAAGCCAAACAAGATGATTTGAAACGCCTAAGCCCGGTGTATCGGGCTTATCGTAGGGCATTATTTCCAGTATAATAGCCCCCTTTTTTCATACCCGTCATCCTTCAAGTCGCAGGGGTGTTGGCTGCACTCATGAATCCTGGTCACTTACTTAAGTAAGCTCCGGGAATTCACTTCCTTGCCGCCTACCTGCAACTCGAATGCTATAGGGTAAACAGACAAAAATAGTGGCCACTGTTGCAGCTAACAAACAGTGAGCGGCTAATTTAAGGGATATCTCATGCGTACAGTATATTGCGGGCAGCTCAATCAATCCCATGTGGGACAACAAGTAACACTGTGTGGTTGGGTCAATCGTCGTCGTGACCTCGGTAGCCTTATCTTTATTGATATGCGCGATCGCGAAGGCATCGTGCAGGTGTTTTTCGACCCGGACCGTCAGGACGCGTTCCAGCTTGCTTCCGAACTGCGTAATGAGTTCTGCATTCAAATCAGCGGCACCGTTCGCCCACGTGATGAGAGAAACATCAACAAAGATATGGCGACCGGCGCGGTAGAAGTTTTCGCAACCGATCTGACTATCATCAACCGTTCCGAAGCGCTGCCGCTGGATTCCAACCACGTCAACTCCGAAGAAGCGCGTCTGAAATTCCGTTATCTGGACCTACGTCGTCCGGAAATGGCAAACCGCCTGAAAACCCGTGCGAAAATCACCAGCTTCGTACGCCGCTTTATGGATGACCACGGTTTCCTGGATATCGAAACGCCAATGCTGACCAAAGCCACGCCAGAAGGTGCGCGTGACTATCTGGTGCCGAGCCGCGTTCATAAAGGTAAATTCTATGCACTGCCGCAGTCTCCACAGCTGTTCAAACAGTTGCTGATGATGTCTGGCTTTGACCGCTACTATCAAATCGTTAAATGTTTCCGTGATGAAGATTTACGTGCTGACCGTCAGCCTGAATTTACCCAGATCGACGTAGAAACTTCCTTCATGAGTGCACCACAAGTGCGTGAAGTGATGGAGCAATTGGTTCGTGACTTGTGGTTAGATGTGAAAAACGTCGACCTGGGCGATTTCCCAATCATGACCTTCGCAGAAGCCGAGCGTCGTTACGGTTCTGATAAGCCAGACCTGCGTAACCCAATGGAGTTGGTGGACGTTGCTGACTTGCTCAAAGACATCGAGTTCAAAGTCTTCGCAGGCCCGGCAAATGATGCTAAAGGCCGTGTTGCTGCATTGCGTGTGCCAGGTGGCGCACAGTTAAGCCGTAAACAGATTGACGACTACGGCAAGTTCATTGAGATTTACGGTGCGAAAGGCCTGGCTTACATCAAAGTGAACGAGCGCGCGAAAGGCATTGAAGGCATCACAAGCCCAGTGGCTAAATTCCTGAATGCAGACATCGTTGAAGCTATTTTGACCCGTACAGCGGCGCAAGATGGCGATATGATTTTCTTCGGTGCAGACAGCAAAAAAGTGGTCGCTGATGCACTTGGCGCACTGCGTCTGAAAATCGGTAAAGATCTAAGCATTACCAATGAAAATATGTGGGCACCATTGTGGGTTATCGACTTCCCAATGTTTGAAGACAATGGCGAAGGCGGCCTGACCGCAATGCACCATCCGTTCACCGCGCCAAAAGATATGTCCCCAGAGCAACTGGCGGCAGACCCTGAAGCGGCGGTTGCTAACGCATACGATATGGTCATCAACGGCTACGAAGTGGGTGGCGGTTCTGTGCGTATTCACAACGGTCAGATGCAGCAGACGGTGTTTGGTATCCTGGGTATTACTGAAGAAGATCAACGCGAGAAGTTCGGCTTCCTGCTTGATGCCCTGAAATACGGAACACCACCGCATGCAGGCCTGGCGTTTGGTCTGGACCGTCTGACCATGCTGTTAACCGGCACCGACAACATCCGTGATGTTATCGCGTTTCCGAAAACAACCGCAGCAGCGTGTCTGATGACTGAAGCACCAAGCTTCGCTAACCCGCAGGCTCTGGCTGAACTGGGAGTTGCGGTGATTAAAAAGGCTGAGAAAGAATAATGCTCTGCGTACACGCAATCATTCGTGTTGCGTCGAGGCGGCAACTGAGTGAACTCCCATGAACATCGATAACTCTGTGAGTGGGATGAATGAAGGCAGCCAACAAAGAGGCAACGTGAAGGATAAAGTGTACAAGCGTCCCGTTTCGGTTTTAGTCGTGATTTTCGCACAAGACACTGGACGGGTGCTGATGTTACAGCGGCGCGACGATCCTGATTTCTGGCAGTCGGTAACCGGCAGCCTTGAAGACGGTGAAAGCGCGCTGCATGCCGCACAGCGTGAAGTAAAGGAAGAGGTCGAGATCGACGTTGTCTCAGAACAATTGACCTTGAATGACTGTCAACGCTGTGTGGAGTTCGAGATTTTTACACATTTACGTCATCGCTATGCGCCGGGAATTACGCGCAATACGGAGTATTGGTTCTGTCTTGCGCTGCCGAACGAACGGCCTGTTACCATTTCGGAACATCTGGCCTGGGAATGGACAGACGCTGCAGCTGCAGCTGCCATGACTAAGTCGTGGAGCAACCGGCAAGCGATTGAAGAGTTTGTAATTAATGCTGCCGGTTAGGTAGCTATTTGGAGATGTTTTTATGGCAGGTCATAGTAAGTGGGCCAACACAAAACACCGTAAAGCGGCACAGGATGCCAAACGCGGTAAAATTTTCACCAAAATCATTCGTGAGCTGGTAACCGCTGCCCGTCTGGGTGGTGGTGACGCAGGTTCTAACCCGCGTCTGCGTGCCGCGATTGATAAAGCATTGTCTAACAACATGACGCGTGACACCTTAAACCGTGCCATTGCGCGTGGTGTGGGGGGTGATGAAGACTCCAATATGGAAACCATCATTTATGAAGGTTACGGTCCTGGCGGTTCAGCAGTTATGGTTGAATGTCTGAGTGATAACCGTAACCGTACCGTGGCAGAAGTTCGCCATGCGTTCAACAAATGTGGTGGCAACCTGGGAACCGACGGCTCTGTAGCCTATCTGTTCACCAAAAAAGGCGTTATCTCTTATGCCCCGGGCAAAGATGAAGACACCGTAATGGAAGCTGCTCTTGAAGCAGGTGCCGAAGACGTTGTTTCTTACGACGACGGTGCAATCGACGTGTTCACCGCCTGGGAAGATATGGGCGCTGTGCGTGATGCACTGGAAGCCGCAGGGCTTAAAGCCGACGAAGCAGAAGTTTCTATGATCCCATCCACCAAAGCGGATATGGACGAGGAAACTGCACCGAAGCTGATGCGTCTTATCGACATGTTGGAAGACTGCGATGACGTGCAAGAGGTTTACCACAACGGTGAGATCTCTGACGAGGTTGCGGCAACCCTGTGATGATGCCCGTCATCTTTCAAGCCGCAGACGCGTTGGTTTTGCTCGCTCACCCCAATCACGTAGCATGACTACGCTCTTGGGGATTTGCTGCGCAGCCGCCTTCCTGCGACTTGAAATCTATAGGGTATTTTCCTTCCTGGGAGACGCGTGATGACGATTATTCTCGGCATCGACCCGGGGTCACGCGTTACCGGTTATGGTGTCATTCGCCAAACCGGTCGGCAGCTAACTTATTTAGGCAGCGGCTGTATTCGTACTCAGGTGCTCGATTTACCCTCGCGTTTGAAGCTTATCTACGCGGGGGTAAGCGAAATCATTACCCAATTCCAGCCAGAATATTTCGCCATCGAATCTGTTTTTATGGCGAAGAATGCCGATTCAGCATTGAAACTCGGACAGGCACGTGGCGCTGCAATTGTTGCTGCGGTAAACCATGATCTTCCCGTTTTTGAATATGCAGCCCGCCAGGTAAAACAGACGGTGGTCGGTATCGGCAGTGCTGAGAAAAGCCAGGTGCAACATATGGTGCGCACTTTGCTGAAACTCTCAGCTAACCCGCAGGCGGATGCAGCGGATGCGTTGGCGATTGCTATCACGCATTGCCATGTAACGCAGAACTCGATGCAGATGAGTGATACACGGCTTAATTTGTCTCGGGGACGTTTAAAATAAATATATCCTTCATACTTTTAGCTGCAGGTGTGTAGGCTGTTCTCGCTCACCCGAATCACTGACTTTAGTCAGACCATAGGGATCATTCGTTTGCCGCGTTACTCGGCCTATGGCTTCGCCCATTCGGGGCCATCGCAAGCGCTGTTCAAACGGCTAAAGCCTTTTGTCCTGCAACTCGAATTATTTTGGCTATGGGCTGGATATTCATCCAGCCTTTTTTATATGATAGGCAAAATTTTTAACGCAACCGTAGGGGAAGCAGTGTGATTGGACGACTCAGAGGCATCATCCTGGAAAAACAGCCACCGCTGGTATTGATGGAAGTGGGCGGCGTTGGATATGAAGTACACATGCCAATGACTTGCTTCTACGAATTACCGGAAATCGGTAAAGAAGCGGTGGTGTTTACCCAGTTTGTTGTGCGTGAAGATGCGCAATTACTTTACGGTTTCAACAACAAACAAGAACGCACATTGTTCCGTGAGCTTATCAAAGTGAATGGTGTCGGCCCGAAACTGGCGTTAGCTATCCTTTCTGGTATGTCTGCACAGCAGTTTGTGAACGCCGTCGAACGTGAAGAAATTGGTTCATTAATTAAGTTGCCAGGTGTGGGTAAGAAAACCGCCGAGCGCTTGATTGTTGAGATGAAAGACCGCTTCAAGGGGATGCATGGCGATCTGTTTACGCCTGCAACTGACCTGGTTCTAACTGCACCAGACAGCGGTGTGACGGATGACGCCGAACAGGAAGCGGTTGCGGCGCTGGTATCGCTGGGCTATAAACCACAGGAAGCTAGCCGCATGATCAGTAAAGTCGGCAAAGCTGGTGCCGATTGCGAAACCCTGATCCGCGAAGCACTCCGTGCCGCACTTTAAAGCCCTAAGGTAGATAAAGGATGATTGAAGCAGACCGTCTGGTATCCCCGGACACCATCACCCCTGATGAATTAATTGACCGCGCAATCCGCCCGCGTTTTCTGGCGGATTACGTAGGCCAGCCGCAGGTGACATCGCAAATGGAGATTTTCATCCAGGCGGCAAAGCTGCGCGGGGATGCGCTCGATCATCTGTTAATTTTCGGCCCGCCAGGGTTGGGGAAAACCACGTTGGCGAACATTGTCGCCAACGAAATGGGTGTGAACCTGCGAACCACTTCCGGCCCGGTGCTGGAAAAAGCAGGGGATTTGGCGGCAATGCTGACCAACCTCGAACCCCATGACGTTCTATTTATTGATGAAATTCACCGTTTGTCGCCCGTGGTCGAAGAAGTGCTTTATCCGGCGATGGAAGACTACCAGCTCGATATCATGATTGGCGAAGGCCCGGCAGCACGTTCAATTAAAATCGATTTGCCGCCGTTTACTCTGATTGGCGCGACAACGCGTGCAGGCTCTTTAACGTCACCGCTGCGTGACCGTTTCGGTATTGTGCAGCGCCTGGAGTTTTACGGTGTTTCCGATTTGCAGCATATCGTAGGGCGCAGCGCGACTGTGCTGGGGCTGGAGATGAGCGAAGAGGGTGCTTTTGAAGTGGCGAAGCGAGCACGTGGTACGCCGCGTATCGCTAATCGTTTACTGCGTCGTGTGCGCGATTTTGCGGAAGTGCGCCACGATGGCACCATCAGTGCCGAAATCGCTTCGCAAGCGCTGGATATGCTGAATGTTGATACTGAAGGTTTTGACTATATGGACCGCAAGCTTTTGCTGGCAGTGATAGACAAATTCCTTGGTGGCCCGGTTGGGCTGGATAACCTGGCGGCGGCGATTGGTGAAGAAAGGGAAACAATTGAAGATGTGCTGGAGCCATTTTTGATTCAGCAGGGCTTCTTGCAACGCACCCCGCGCGGCCGAATGGCGACGCCAAGGGCATGGACTCACTTTGGAATTATACCGCCGGTAGCTTAAGTAAAGCGGCGGATGATGTTGCACTTATCCGCCCTACGGTTTTGTAGGTTGGATAAGCGTAAGCGCCATCCAACATTTTAAGCCGCCTGCTTCTTCGCCATACTCAAAATAAACAGTACCGCCGAACTCAGTACCACTGAAGGGCCGGCGGGCGTATCGTAAAACGCTGAAAACGTCAGTCCACCTGTAACGGAAAGCATGCCGATAATCACCGCGAAACCTGCCATTTGTTCCGGTGTGCGCGCAAATCGACGCGCGGTCGCCGCAGGGATGATCAACAAGGATGTGATGATTAACGCCCCAACGAACTTCATCGCCACGCCGATTGTCAGCGCCGTGACCAGCATCAACAGCATCTTCACACGTTGAAGGTTAACGCCATCAACGTGAGCAAGGTCCGGGCTAATGGTCATCGACAGCAAATTGCGCCATTGCCAAAGCAGCACACCGACGACCACCGCAACGCCAAGGCCGATAGAGATAATATCCGGCATCGTGACCGAGAGAAGGTCGCCAAACAGATACGCCATCAAATCGACACGCACATTTGACATCAAACTCACG
>DATERH010000112.1:0-12218 GCA_035271785.1 Buttiauxella sp. | reverse complement strand
TACGACAACGGAACAGCCGGTTGTCAGGCGCAGTACGTCATCATTGTAATTAGGCAGAGAATTATTAATGACGGCCTGTACAGGAGAGAAGCAGGAACCGTCATAGACGGCGAGGAAGGAGATACCAGCTTTTGAATCTCTACGAGTACGCACCCATCCGCGCACGGTGACTTCTTGGTCAACGGCGACACGGCCCTGGAGTACGTCGGCTACAGGCACAACGCTCATATATTTCTCTCTATTAATTGGTCAGTGACAAAAAAAATAAATACCCACAATCGGGGGTTATCTATGTTACCTGTCGCGAGCCGACAGACAAGCAGAAAAATCAAAGGAAACGAAGAAATACAATAAAGAAGGGAACCCATGAACAAGATGAATATTGTTCATGGGTTTTACCAGGATTAACTGGCTTTTTTAATCTGCGGCAAATCGAAGGCCTTACGCAGCGCCTGGACAAAGGCCTTATCGTGGCAAATCGTTTTGCCCGGGCTGTCAGAAAGCTTGGCTACTGGCTTGCCGTTACACTCCACAAGCTTAATCACAATATTGAGCGGTTTCACCTGTGGAATATCGCAGCTCAGACGCGTACCGATACCAAAACTCAGATTAATGCGCGCGCAGAAATGGCGATACAGTTCAATGGCTTTCGGCAAATCGAGGTTGTCTGAGAACACCAGCACTTTAGTTTTTGGGTCGATGCCAAGTTTTTCGTAATGAGTGATAGCTTTTTCGCCCCATTCAACCGGATCCCCAGAATCGTGTCGCAGCCCTTGATAACGACGGGCAAACGCAAGGTCAAAATCACGTAAGAAGGCATCCATGGTGATGCAATCGGTCAGCGCGATACCTAGCTTATCTGGGTATTCATCAAGCCACGCCTGAAGTGCAGCACGTTGGCTGTTCGCAAGAGTTGGGCTGATTTGTTGATGCGCCTGGAACCACTCATGAGCTTGGGTGCCCATCGGGGTTAATTTCAGGCGGCGGGCCAGGTCGTAATTACTGGTGCCAACGAACCACGATTCTTGTTGCAGACGGCTGACGATAGCCTCCTGAACTTCACGCGAGAAACGGCGACGGGTACCAAAATCCATCAAGCGGAATGAAGAAAGATCGAGATCTGTCGTCAATTCTTTGAACTGGAGCAGTTTGCTTTCCAGGTTCGCTAATGCCATTTGTGGGGTTACGCCCGCTGAACGGTGTTGATGCACCACTTCGCTGATCACGGCCAGCAACGGTACTTCCCACATAATCACTTCCAGCCACGAGCCGGTTAGACGAATATCTAAATGGCCGTTGTTATTGCTGATGTGCACCTGTGTGGGGTCGTAGCGGAAAGTACGCAGCCACGTGAGATAATCTGCTTTGAAGAACGGCAGCGTTTCCAAAAAGGCGAACTCCTCGTCATTCAGCGCGAGGTGTTGCATGAAATCTACCTGTTCACGGATGGCATCAGCATAGACGCCCAGCAGGTCGTCACCGCGGCAACGGAACTCGGCCGCGACGCTCACGTCGCGATAGCGGTGGAAAACAGCCTGCTGCATATGAAGCTTATAGGCGTCAGTATCCAGTAGCGTTTGCAAAATCGGGGAAGCGTGTCGTGTCATGGCGCGTTACAGCATCCTCTCACAGGAGCGTTTCCATCAGGAGCTAAGTAGATAAAAGACGCAGGAGTATACTCTGATTATCTGTTTATTAAACCTGGATCACAACACACGGACACTTTCTGGTCGATGGCGATTTGTGCCGTTCCGTCATACTTCAAGTTACAGCAGTGTTAGCTGCACTCACAAAGCTCAGCCACTTATTTTAGTCAGCGCCAGGGGGATATGCGGTCTGTCCAGGGGCATTGCTCCCTTGCCGCCTACCTGTAACTGGAAATATTTAAGGAATACTGGCGGTATTAGCCTCAAAAGTTGAAGATTCTGCGTGGCAACATTCGGGCAACAGGAATAGACTGAACTTCGCAAACTTACGGATGATGTATAAGGTTTTTTATGACACAACAGCCACAAGCCAAATATCGCCACGACTACCGTGCGCCAGATTACACGATTACCGATATCGATTTGACCTTTGACCTTGATGCCGCAAAAACCCTGGTCACAGCGATTAGTCAGATTACCCGCCAGGGCACGGCAGGTTCACCACTGCGTCTTGATGGCGAAGACCTGACGCTGGTGTCTGTGGCTGTAAACGGCGCTACCTGGGAAGATTATCGCCAGGAAGAGGGCGCATTGATCATCGAGTCACTGCCTGAAGCCTTCACGCTGACCATCGTTAACGAAATCAGCCCTGCGACTAATACCGCGCTGGAAGGGTTGTACCTTTCAGGCGATGCGCTTTGCACGCAGTGTGAAGCTGAAGGTTTCCGCCACATTACCTGGTATCTCGACCGACCAGACGTTCTGGCGCGCTTCACCACTAAAATCATTGCCGATAAAAAACAGTATCCATTCCTGCTTTCCAACGGCAACCGCATTGCTGAGGGCGCACTGGAAAATGGTCGTCATTGGGTGCAATGGCAAGATCCGTTCCCAAAACCGTGTTACCTGTTTGCGCTGGTGGCAGGGGATTTTGACGTCCTGCGCGATACCTTTAAAACGCGTTCAGGCCGTGATGTTGCACTGGAATTGTTTGTCGACCGTGGCAATCTGGACCGTGCGAGCTGGGCGATGACGTCGTTGAAAGCATCGATGAAATGGGATGAAACCCGTTTTGGTCTCGAGTATGACCTCGACATTTATATGATTGTCGCCGTCGACTTCTTCAACATGGGCGCGATGGAAAACAAAGGGCTTAACGTCTTTAACTCCAAATACGTGCTGGCCCGTGCGGAAACCGCGACGGACAAGGATTACCTCGATATCGAAGCCGTTATCGGACACGAATATTTCCACAACTGGACGGGCAACCGCGTCACCTGCCGCGACTGGTTCCAGCTAAGCCTGAAAGAAGGTCTGACTGTTTTCCGCGATCAAGAGTTTAGCTCTGATCTCGGCTCACGTGCAGTAAACCGCATTCAAAACGTGCGCACCATGCGTGCCGCCCAGTTTGCCGAAGACGCAAGCCCGATGGCGCACCCGATTCGCCCGGATAAAGTGATTGAAATGAACAACTTCTACACGCTAACCGTGTATGAAAAAGGTTCGGAAGTTATCCGTATGCTGCACACTTTACTGGGCGAAGAAAACTTCCAGAAAGGTATGCAACTGTACTTTGAACGTCATGACGGGAGTGCGGCTACCTGTGATGATTTCGTGCAAGCGATGGAAGATGCGTCAAATGTTGACCTGTCCCATTTCCGCCGTTGGTACAGCCAGGCAGGCACGCCAGTCGTCACCGTTCATGACGATTACGACCCGGAAAAAGAGCTCTACACGCTGACCGTCAGCCAGGCTACACCGCCAACAGCTGAGCAACAGGAAAAGCATCCGTTACATATTCCGTTCGACATCGAACTGTATGACAACGAAGGCAAAGTTATTCCGCTGCAGAAAAATGGTCACCTCATTCACCCTGTGCTGAATGTGACTCAGGAAGAGCAGACGTTTGTCTTTGATAATGTCTACTTCCAGCCGGTTCCATCGTTGCTGCGTGAATTCTCAGCACCTGTAAAACTGGAATATAAATGGAGCGACCAGCAACTTACCTTCCTGATGCGCCATGCTCGCAACGATTTCTCCCGTTGGGATGCCGCGCAAAGTCTGCTGGCGACCTACATTAAGCTGAACGTCAACCGCAGCCAGCAAGGACAGCCACTGTCTCTGCCGCTGCATGTGGCCGATGCGTTCCGTGCCATTTTGCTGGATGAGAAAATTGACCCGGCACTGGCAGCAGAAATTCTGACGCTTCCTTCGCAAAACGAAATCGCCGAACTGTTCCAGAAAATCGATCCGCAGGCGATTGCTGCAGTGCATGAAGCCTTAACTCGCACCCTGGCAAACGAACTGGCGGATGAGTTCCTGGCGGTTTACAACGCCAACAAACTCGATGCTTATCGCGTAGAACATGCGGATATTGGCAAACGTACACTGCGTAACACTTGCCTGCGTTATCTGGCCTTTGGCGAACAACAGCTTGCTGAACAACTGGTGCGTCATCAGTATCGAAGTGCCGATAACATGACGGATTCTATCGCTGCTTTGTCCGCGTCCGTGGCTGCGCAATTGCCATGCCGTACAGAACTGCTGGCAGCGTTTGATGAGAAATGGCATCAGGACGGTCTGGTGATGGACAAGTGGTTTGTCTTGCAGGCCACAAGCCCTGCGGCCGACACGCTGAGCAAAGTGCGTGAACTGTTGAACCATCGTTCATTCAGCCTCGGTAACCCCAACCGCGTGCGTTCGCTGATTGGCGCATTTGCGGCGGCTAACCCGTCAGCCTTCCATGCACTCGATGGCAGCGGTTATCAATTTATGGTGGAAATGCTCAGCGAGCTTAACCACCGTAACCCGCAGGTGGCATCGCGTTTGATTGAGCCATTAATTCGACTGAAACGTTATGATGCGAAACGTCAGGAAATGATGCGTGCGGCACTGGAACAGCTGAAAGGGCTGGAGAACTTGTCGGGTGATTTGTTCGAGAAGATTTCTAAAGCGTTGGCTTAAAACTATCCTCACCCTAACCCTCTCCCACCCGGAGAGGGGAGTATCCGGTGTTTTCTTTCCCCTGGAAAGAGGGAATGACTGACTTTCTCCAGGGGAAGATGGCCGGGGAGGAAGACATCCAGGCTAACCGGTACGCACCACGCGTTCCGGTTCTTCCACCACCTGCCGCTTCATTACACGCTCTAACACCTGCGCTTCCAGTTCAGCCAGCCGCACAGAGCCGAGCTTACGAGGGCGTGGCAAATCAATCGTCAAATCGAGCCCAATCTTCCCTTCTTCAATCAACAACACCCGGTCTGCCATGGCGACGGCTTCGCTGACATCGTGTGTCACCAGCAACACGGTAAAACCATGCTCCTGCCACAGCGAAACAATTAATTCCTGCATTTCAATACGCGTCAGGGCATCCAACGCACCTAATGGCTCATCCAGTAACAACAGACGTGGGCGATGAATCAGCGCGCGAGCCAGCGCCACACGCTGCTTTTGCCCACCAGAAAGGGCTGCTGGCCATTCAGTTGCGCGATTGGCAAGCCCAACGGACTCAAGTGCCTGGGTTGCTGCTTCTTTCCAGTTTCCTTTTAGCCCCAACCCAACATTATTAATCACGGATTTCCACGGTAGCAGACGCGCATCCTGAAACATTAAACGGGTTTCATCCTGGCTGTCACGTAGCGGGGCGTTTCCGGCAATTAGTGATCCGCCATTGGGATTTTCCAGCCCGGCCAGCAGACGCAACAACGTACTTTTGCCACCGCCGCTGCGCCCAACCACCGCGACAAATTGCCCTGCGGGGATGTGTAATTCCAGCTCATCCAGAATAGTTTTGTTGCCGTAGCGTTTGGTCACGTTGTTAAGGAGTAGGGGAATCCCTTGATTTAAACGAGCGGTATTCATGCGTTCTGCTCCTGTGACTGGTAAGCCGGGTGCCAGCGAAGCCAGGCACGTTCGAGTAATTGCGCACTGATATCAGCAAGTTTGCCGAGCAGGGCGTAAAGAATAATGGCGACGACAACAACATCGGTTTGCAAAAATTCACGCGCATTCATCGCCAGATAGCCAATCCCTGAGTTAGCAGAAATGGTTTCTGCCACGATTAAGGTCAGCCACATCAAGCCAAGTGCGAAACGAATACCCACCATAATAGAAGGGAGTGCGCCTGGCAGAATCACCTGGGCGAACAGGCTAAAGCCAGATAACCCGTAGCTGCGCGACATTTCCAGCAAGCCCTGGTCAATATTGCGGATACCGTGCCAGGTATTGATGTAAATGGGGAACATCGTACCCAGTGAAACCAGGAAAATTTTCGCTGATTCATCGATACCAAACCACAGGATCACCAGTGGGATCAGCGCCAGATGCGGGACGTTCCGTAACATCTGAATTGAGCTGTCCAGAAAACGCTCTCCCCAACGGGAGAGCCCACTAATCAGCCCAAAAATTAATCCCAGAGAACCGCCAATACTGAAACCAATCACCGCACGCCAGGAACTAATGGCCAGGTGCTGCCACAATTCACCGCTGGCTGAGAGGTTCCAGAATGCGACCACCACCCCTTCAGGCGATGGGAGAATGCGATTGGAAAGCCAACCTACGCTTGAGGAGAGTTGCCAGATTGCGATAATCGCAACCGGCAGCACCCATGGGGCAAGTCTCAACAAAAGTTTGTGCGTTGAAGGGGTCATTGGCGGCTCCTTAGCTTTGCGCGACTTTGCGCGGGATAAAGTCATTCGCTACCACTTCGCCTTTCTCATGTATCAGGCGGGGTTGCGGAATTTGTGGAATGGCGACATCAAGGTGTGGGAACAACAGTTCACCAACGCGATAGGCCTCTTCCAGATGCGGATACCCGGAAAGAATAAAGCTGTCGATACCCAGTGCGGCGTACTCATTAATACGCTCCGCAACCGTTGGGCCATCACCGACCAGCGCTGTACCCGCACCGCCACGCACCAGGCCAACACCTGCCCATAAGTTCGGACTAATTTCCAGGTTATCGCGCTTACCGCCATGCAACGCCGCCATACGGTGCTGACCGACGGAATCCGTACGTGCAAAAGCGGCCTGCGCTTTGGCAATGGTTTCATCATCTAATTGTGAAATCAGGCGATTCGCGGCATCCCATGCTTCTTCATTGGTTTCACGCACAATGACGTGGAGGCGAATACCGAAACGCACAGTGCGTCCGTGGGCGGCAGCCTTGGCGCGTACTTGTTCGATTTTCTCTTTTACCAAATGAGGGGGTTCACCCCAGGTGAGATAGAGATCAACCTGCTCAGCGGCCAGGTCTTGCGCCACATCCGATGAACCACCAAAGTAGAGCGGTGGACGCGGCTGCTGTACTGGTGGGAACAACAATTTTGCCCCTTTGACTTTAATATGTTTGCCTTCGTAATCGACCGTTTCACCTTCCAGCACGCGGCGCCAGATGTGGGTAAATTCGGCAGACGCTTCATAACGTTCCTGATGATTGAGGAACACGCCATCTGCGGCTAACTCTTCCGGATCACTCCCGGTGACCAGGTTAAACAAAGCCCTTCCGTTAGAAAGCCTGTCGAGCGTTGCCGCCTGACGGGCCGCTACAGTAGGTGAGACAACACTCGGACGCAGTGCAACCAGGAATTTTAAACGCTGCGTCACCGGAATCATGGATGCGGCCACCAGCCACGCATCTTCGCAGGAACGGCCAGTCGGGATCAGTACACCGGTAAAGCCAAGTCTGTCCGCTGCCTGAGCAATTTGTTGCAAATAGCCGTGGTCAACCGGGCGTGCTGCCTCGTTGCTACCCAAATAATGGCCATCGCCGTGAGTAGGTAAAAACCAGAACATATTCAGACTCATGATTTATCTCCTTAATCCCCGTCATACTTCGAGTTGTCTCTTTGTTGGCTGCGTTCACTTACCCGAGTCACTCACTTATGTCAGCTCATCGGGATGCGTTCTCTTGCCGCTGCGATACAACTCAAATTATTCGGGTATTGCTGTGGTTAGGGTTGCCAGATACGGGTACTGATATCGACTTTTTTAGGCACTAAATGGTTGTCGTAAAACAGGTCAGCGGTTTTCTGTTGTTTGGCAGCCGTTTCTGCACTGACTGGGGTAATCACTGTCGGTGGACGGTGGTCGAAATAGGTAGCAATGACGTTTTCGGACAGCCCCATGGTTTTTGCCAGTAACGTAACACTTGCTTCGCGCTGGCTGCGGGTTAACGCATCAGCATCGCTAAATGTTTTGAGGACGTGTTGTAGGAATGGGCCATTTTTTTCAGCGTACGGGCGTGAAGCCAGGTAGAAAGAGCCGGTTAGATTCAGCCCGCTGGCATCGGTCAGGACGCGGACACCGCCGTTGAGCAGGGCTGCAGAGTAGTACGGGTCCCAAATTGCCCAGGCATCAACGTTGCCTTGTTGGAAGGCTGCTCGTGCATCTGCTGGCGTTAAATACGTCGCCTGAACATCAGTAAATTTCAGCCCTGCTTTTTGTAATGAACGAAGAACGAGGTTGTGGGCACTGGAACCTTTCTGGAAAGCAATTTTATGACCTTTAAGATCAGCCACGGTTTTCAGTGGGCTGTTCTCCGGTACCAGAATCACTTCGGCTTTCGGTTTTGCCGGTTCTGAACCGATATAGACCAGGTCTGCTCCCGCCGCCTGGGCGAAGATTGGCGGAATATCACCGGTACTACCGAGATCGATACTGCCAATATTCAGGGCTTCCAGCAATTGCGGGCCCGCCGGGAATTCAATCCACTGGAACTTGGTTTGCGGGTACTCTTTTTCCAGTAGCCCGTGGCTTTTCGCCAGAACCATACTGACCGAGCCTTTTTGATAACCGATACGCAACTGCTCTGGCCCCGTTTCAGCGGCGTGAATTGTCGCGCTCAGACTCAACGCACCGGTAAGCATCAGCCAGGGCGCGGTACGTTTTAGCAGATTAAACATGAGCAACTCCTTGAGTTTTAAACGGAGAGGAGACGATAAAATCCCGACGATGCAATGCCTGCCAGAAGGTCTCCAACGAGCTATCTAAGCGTTGTTGTAAATTATTAGAGAACACAGGTTTGTGCTGGTAATCGGCAATCTGGCTATCATCAGCAAATACACCGTGCAGAATTTCCTGTGCTTTCAGCGCATTAAGCACGGGTTTCAATGCGTAATCGACCGCCAGCATATGTGCCACTGTTCCGCCGGTTGCCAATGGCAGGACGACTTTTTTATCCAGCGCACGTTCAGGCAACAGGTCGAGCAGCGTTTTCAACGCACCAGAAAAAGAAGCTTTATAAACAGGAGTCGCGATGATCACGCCATCGGCCTGCTGCAGTTGCTCAATTAAGGCAAGCAGTGCTGGGCTATCAAAACGGGCGTACAGTAAATCTTCAGGTGCGAAATTCTGTAGATGCCAGTGACACACCTCGATATCCAGTGCGCTTAATTTTTCGCGAGCATACTCCAGCAGAGCACTGGAACGGGAAGGGAAGCGGGGGCTTCCTGCAAGGGTAATCACACGCATGTCGTATCCTTATAACCAAATGTTTGCATTTAGGTAACTTTGATAACAATTGAGTGTGATAGTCGCGCAGAAGTGTTTTTCCACTAAATGATTTATCTGGTAATCAATTTCCAAAAATCGCATAACACAGCGGAGATGAAGAAAACGTTTGCGCTGATCCGGCCTTTTTTGTCGCAGGTCAATTCCATTCCGCTACGTTATCGTTAATAATACTGCCCCAGTTTGTATACTGGGAATTCTGGAGTGTTCATGTACTATCCCTTCGTTCGTAAGGCCCTTTTCAAGCTCGATCCCGAGCGCGCTCATGAAGTGACATTTCAGCAATTGCGTCGTGTAACAGGTACACCTCTCGAATGGCTGGTGCGGCAAAATGTGCCATCTAAACCTGTGACCTGCATGGGTCTGACATTTAAGAACCCTCTGGGTCTTGCTGCGGGTTTGGATAAAAATGGTGAGTGTATTGATGCACTAGGTGCCATGGGCTTTGGCTCGATTGAAATTGGTACTGTAACGCCTCGCCCACAGCCAGGAAATGACAAGCCGCGTATCTTCCGCCTTGTTGAAGCAGAAGGCCTGATCAACCGCATGGGTTTTAATAACCACGGTGTCGATAACCTGGTCGAGAACGTCAAAAAATCCCATTTCGATGGGGTGCTGGGTATCAATATTGGTAAGAATAAAGACACGCCGGTTGAGCAAGGTAAAGACGACTATTTGATCTGCATGGATAAAATTTATCCTTATGCGGGTTATATCGCGATCAATATTTCCTCACCAAATACCCCTGGATTGCGCTCACTGCAATACGGCGAAGCGTTAGATGATCTGTTAGTTGCGATTAAAAATAAGCAGCAAACGCTTCAGGAATTGCACCATAAATATGTGCCAGTGGCTGTGAAGATCGCTCCGGATCTTTCAGAGGAAGAATTGATCCAGGTTGCCGACAGTTTAGTCCGCCATAATATTGACGGAGTCATTGCAACCAATACAACATTGGATCGTAGCCTGGTTCAGGGCATGAAATATTGCGATGAAATGGGGGGATTAAGTGGCCGCCCAGTGCAATTGAAGAGTACCGAAATTATTCGTCGTCTGTCGCAAGAATTAAATGGTCGTTTACCGATTATTGGTGTCGGTGGTATTGATTCGGTGATTGCTGCTCGCGAGAAGATGGCGGCGGGTGCCTCACTGGTTCAAATATATTCCGGTTTCATATTTAAAGGTCCACCGCTGATAAAAGAAATCGTCTCAGGGATCTAGTCTCAGTATTTTACCTTTCAGACAACCGGGGCTTTATTTTCAGCCCTGGTTGTTTTATATTCCACCACTGTTGCCAAATTAGACATATTGGTCTTTTATTAATATGCTCATTAACGAAGCGGCGGGAAGGATGTTTTAAATCGTGGGAATAAACGAAAAGGCAAATAGTTATGCGGATAAAACCGGACGATAATTGGCGTTGGTATTTTGATGAAGAGCATGATCGTATGATGCTCGATTTAGCCAATGGTATGCTATTCCGTTCCCGTTTCCCTCGTAAAATGCTCACACCCGATGCCTTTGAAAAGACAGGGTTTTGCGTTGATGATGCTGCTCTTTTCTTCTCCTTCGAAGAGAAATGTCGTGAGCTATTATTAAGTAAAGAACAGCGTGCGGAACTGGTGTTAAATGCGTTGGTCGCCATTCGTTATCTGAAGCCGCAAATGCCAAAAAGCTGGCACTTCATCTCTCATGGAGAGTGCTGGCAACCCATACCTGGTGATGCCGCTTGTGTATGGTTGAGTGATGATATGCAGCAGGTTAATCTGCTGGTGGTTGAAACCGGTAATAACGCCGCACTTTGTTTGCTGGCCCAACCGTGTTTACAACTTGCGGGCCGTACCATGCAACTTGGTGATGCTATTAAAGTGATGAATGACAGATTAAGGCCGCAACCGGTAGGTAACGACCTCAGTCTCGACCAGGCTGTTTAAACCTCTTCGATCTTTACATCTCCAGCAGGAACGCAACTGCAACATAGAATAGTGCCATCATTTCCCACGGCGCTTTTTTTCAATGCTTTCACTTCCCCACTGACTAACTTAATTCGACAACTACCGCAGATCCCGGCTCGGCAAGAATAAGGCACACGAACGCCTTGCTGTTCTAGCTGTTCGAGCAGAATCTGTTGGTTATTGCCACGAAAAACCTGACCCTGCCAGTCAACTTCCACGAGACTTTCTTGCTGCTCAAAAGGTTCAACGACTTCAGCGATTTCCCCTGCGCCATACACTTTCGCGGGTTTGCTGGCTAACACTTCCAGTTCATCACCTACACGAATAACACCGCTATTACGGGCAATCAGATTCTGACCAAAATCGACATCGCCATTATCAAGCGCGGTACGGAAGCGTTGCAACGTCGCCAGAGGTTCACCGCTGGGATGTTTGCGGCCACGCTCTGGGCTGACGGTGGTTAAAATACAACGGCTACAGGGTTTCGCGACATCAAATGTCACGCCACCAATGCGCACCACTTGCCAACTATCTTCGGCCCAGGCTTGCGCGCCTGTGACAACAATATTCGGGCGGAACTGTGTCATTTTCACACTCGCCGGACAGCGATTTTGCAAATCACGCAATGAGGCTTCATTTACCAACAAGAATGGGAAACCATCGGCAAACGACAAAGGCACTTCTTCATGGCGCTTCACACGACGGGTTAATGTTTCGCCCAGCCAACGTAATTGCACGGGTCGTGAAAAAAATCCGCTAAGCCATTGGTTAATTTCATCCGGTGCAATCTGCGCGGTGAAATGATTGCCCCAGACTTCAGTCGGTTCGGTCTGAGGTTGAAAATCGGCGAAGCGTACGGTGGCAGAACTACCGTCCGGCGCACTTAAAAATAAACCATCGTGGGTGATTGCCGGAGTGAATAGCACCATTTGCGGATACTGCCGTGCCGTAATAAAAGTGCCGTCAAGCTCTGTCACCATAAAAATACGGTCGAAAGCCAAACCGCTGGTGGTCGCCTGAGCATGCGAGAGGGCAAGACCGCGCATTGATTTCACTGGATGAATATAAAGTTGGGATAGGCTGATCACTGCGCGCTCTCCATGCATTT
>DATERH010000111.1:0-31784 GCA_035271785.1 Buttiauxella sp. | reverse complement strand
ACTTTATCGGGTGAAGGCGTGTAGACCCAGATATTACCTGGAAGCACCTGTCCACTGGCTATCAGACCACCAAGGATGGCTTTTCCCATGTTGCCGCAACCAATAAAACCAATCTTCTTATCCATAGTCTCACTCCATCTTCGAGTTGTGTGATGAGCATAGCTTAACGTGCATTCAGATATTCGCGCTATGCCTAAACAAAATCGCCCTTCCTGTGTGTCTGTAAAAGATAAAGTTTGCGATTCTGGAAAAGCACGGCAAGATCTCCTCCATTAACCCCGGCAATCAGGAATCGTTATGCAAATCTGGGTGGATGCTGATGCGTGTCCAAAAGTGATTAAAGAAGTGTTGTTTCGTGCCGCTGAACGCGCACAAATTATGGTGACACTGGTTGCCAACCAAGGGCTGAAAGTCCCGCCGTCGCGCTTTATTCGCACCTTGCAAGTGGCAACGGGTTTTGATGTTGCAGACAATGAGATTGTGCACCGTTGTGAAAAAGGTGACTTAGTGGTAACCGCAGATATTCCTCTGGCCGCCGATGTGCTGGAAAAGGGCGCTATTGCCTTGAACCCCCGAGGAGAGATATACACGCCTGCCACCATCCGCGAACGCCTGACGATGCGCGATTTTATGGACACGTTAAGATCCAGTGGTGTTCAAACTGGCGGGCCAGATAGCCTCAACCAGCGTGACCGCCAACTGTTTGCTAATGAACTGGAAAAATGGTTACTCGTTGCCAGTCGTTCAAAAAGCGCTTAAAACCGATGTAATTCTATTCCGCGTACTAGCTTGCTGATATGATGATTTACGTAACGATAAACATTACAGATTTTCACCTATTCTGGCGGACTGCTGAGGATTAGCCACTGATGACTCAACCCATTTATTTAGTCGGCGCACGAGGTTGTGGCAAAACAACCGTGGGTGTTGCATTAGCGCAGGCATTGGGCTGTAACTTTGTTGATACCGACCATTATCTTTTAACCAGCACCAAAATGAGCGTCGCAGATATTGTGGCGCAAGAGGGCTGGGAAGGTTTTCGCCATCGTGAATCCGGTGCGCTGCACTGTGTTACGGCTCCAGATACGGTTATCGCAACTGGCGGCGGTATGATTCTGGCCGAATCTAATCGTCAGTTTATGCGTGAGCATGGCGTGGTTATCTATTTGCGCGCACCTGCACAAATCCTGGCATCACGTTTAGAGGCTTTCCCGGAAGAAGGTCAACGTCCAACGCTGACGGGCAGACCGATTACTGATGAAATCGTTGAGGTTCTCGCCGCGCGTGAAGCGCTTTACAACCAGGCGGCTCACCATGTCGTTGATGCTACTCGTCCGCCAGTGGAAATCGTAGAAGCGGTTCTGGCAGTACTGCATACGGTACGGGCCAGCTGATTTGAGTCTATACTTAACGCTCATTTCATCTCCAAAGGAAGTGCAATGGCGAGCAATCCTCCATACCCCCGGGAAGCGCGTATAGTTGCCGTTGAAAAGGGTGCAACAGACCAAACTGTGACCTGGTATCAACTTCGTGCCGATCATCCTCATCCCAATACGCTGATCAGCGAGCACGAAACCGAACGAGAAGCGCTGGATGCTAAGCAGCGTTACGAAGATCCGCAAAAAACGTAAGATCCCGGCAAGGACGCCATAATTACCCCACTTCTTTTGAGTTAATTCACTGCGCTGGTGATTTATCACATCGTTCATTCAACTTATTTGTTGAACATTCATTATCTTGATGCCGTATCAATAATGGCATTGACGTTTCGTTGAATATTTCGGCAGTTGCTCTGCAATTATGCTGCTACTCTTTGTGGTTAATTATTGAACAATCTCTCAGCGGAGTATCATTTGTTTGGATTGGTACCAGTGCAGCATTGAGGGGCTGATATGGGACAAGGGCGTAATGAACATGAAACAAACATTGGCGATTATTACCATCGGTGTCGTCCCGATCAGTGAAATACTGCCGCTACTGACAGAAAACATCTCTGAAGATAGAATCAAACACCTCAGTCTACTGGGGGGACTTTCTCACGACGAAGTGATGGTTGAATATGCCCCCACGCCAGGAAAAGAGCCTCTCCTGACGCTGTTATCTGGCGACGTGCTGGTATATGTCGATAAGCAAAAGGTGGAGCGTGCATTACAGAGTGTTATTGAAGTGCTGGATAGTCAGGGCTTTGATGTCATTTTGCTGATGAGCACCCATCGCTTGTCTAATCTCTCGGTGCGTAATGGTATGTTGCTTGAGCCGGAACGCATTATCCCCCCGCTGGTGGCCTCGATAGTCGATGGATATCAGGTTGGTATCATTATTCCCGTTCCCGAAATGATGAAGTTTCAGAATAAAAAATGGCAGTTGTTGGAAAACGAACCTCTGTATGAATTGGCGAATCCTATTAATGGAACCGAGCAAGATTTAATCGAAGCAGGAAAGAAGTTGATTGGAGATGGTGCCGATGTGCTCGTTCTGGATTGTCTGGGTTTTCACCAAAAACACCGCGATTTGTTACAAAAAGCATTAGATGTGCCGGTATTATTATCGAACGTGTTGATTGCACGATTGGTGTCAGAATTGCTCGCATAACGACAAACAATAATTTACGTGACAGCCTCTTCCGTTCCCCTCTATATTGTTTTTTCAACTATTTTAAAAAGGGCCTGGTCATGCTTCAAAGTAATGAGTACTTTTCCGGTAAAGTGAAATCTATTGGGTTTACCAGCAGCAGCACTGGCCGCGCGAGTGTTGGGGTAATGGTTGAAGGTGAATACGCTTTCGGTACTGCCCAACCAGAAGAAATGACAGTGATTAGTGGTGCATTACACGTTTTACTGCCGGGTGAAACTGAGTGGAAAACCTATGTTGCGGGCACCGTGTTCCATGTTCCAGGACACAGTGAATTCCATTTACAAGTTGCCGAACCAACCTCTTATCTTTGCCGTTATCTGGCTGATAAATAATTTACCCTTAATTCTTCAAGTTGCAGGTGCGTTGACTGCATCCGTGCGCCCCGGTTACATAGTTTACTATGCTTGCCGGGACTTACGGCTTAGTCGCCTTCCTGCAATTCGAATTATACTGGGTAAATATCTTTGCTTTCTTTCGAGCTTAAAAACGATTAGCGTTGTGCTTCGCCGCCTAACGCTTCAACCAGATTCTTAACCAACGCCGCTAGTTCGCCAGTCATCAAAATAAAATCTGCATCAAAACGCCCGCCGAAATCTTCCCGGTCGATATCGTCATTCTGATCGCGAATGGTTTCCGCAAACTTCAGGCGCTTAATCGAACCATCATCAGCAATCAAAAACTGAATCCGTTCCTGCCAGTCGAGAGCCAGTTTCGTGACCACTTTATCGGCTTCGATATGGGCGGCAATCTCATCACAAACCAGGTCCTGCTGCTTACAGCGAATCACACCGCCGCCTTCAAGAATAGCTTTCAGCTCGGCTTCATCCATCAGGGCAAAACCAGCAGGCACATCACCTGAGCGAACCCATTCGGTTAGTGTCAACTCGATGGGTGTTTCCAGCGCAAGGGGAACAACAGGCAGCGAGCCAAGGCTTTTACGCAACAATGCCAACGTATCTTCGGCTTTCTTGGCGCTAGCGCAGTCCACCATGATCAAACCATTTACGGTATCGATCCACATCATCGTTTGATTGAAACGGCTGAAAGCGCGTGGCAGCAAAGAGTGCAGTACTTCATCTTTCAGAGAATCTTTCTCGGTTTTTTTCAGCTTGCGAGCTTGATCGGCTTCAAGCTTGCTGATCTTCGCTTCCAGTTCTTGTTTAATCACTGGAGCCGGGAGGATTTTTTCTTCTTTACGGGCGCAAATCACAATTTGCCCGTTGGCGACATGGGTTAATGCATCGCTGTGCGAGCCCATTGGCGACACCCAGCCGGTCTTGGCCATGTCCTGGCTACCACATGGGGTGAACGTAAACTCGGCCAACTGTTTTTCCATGTCATCCGCTGAAAGCGTGATGTCACGGCTTAAACGGTAAACCATTAAATTTTTGAACCACAGCATGATTTTTTCCCGGACTGTCAGTTAAACGCAGCAGGCATGATAACGAATCAGGCGCTCTGTTTCATTGTCTTTACGGGGTTACACTTCTATTCTATTGATAATGCTAATTAAATGAGGGGATCGCTGTGCGCATTGGTATCGACTTAGGTGGAACAAAAACAGAAGTGATCGCTCTGGCGAATGATGGCAAACAACTTTTTCGTCATCGCCTGCCGACGCCGAAAAATGATTATCAGCAAACCATCGGTATCATCGTTGAGTTGGTGCGCCTGGCTGAAGAGGCTACTGGTGAGAAGGGGACCGTCGGTATTGGTATTCCTGGTTCGATTTCACCGTATACCCGTGTGGTGAAAAATGCGAACTCAACCTGGCTCAACGGACAGCCTTTCGATAAGGACCTGTGCGATGCGCTGCAGCGTGAAGTGCGTTTTGCCAACGATGCCAACTGCCTGGCCGTTTCGGAAGCCATCGACGGTGCAGCAGCGGGGGCAGCGATGGTCTTTGCAGTCATTATTGGTACGGGTTGTGGTGCGGGTGTTGCCATCAATGGTCGCAGCCTGATTGGCGGTAACGGGACGGCGGGTGAGTGGGGTCATAATCCATTACCGTGGATGGACGAAGACGAACTCCGTTTTCGTGAAGAAGTGCCTTGTTACTGCGGTAAACAAGGTTGCATCGAAACATTTATTTCCGGTACCGGATTTGGTACTGACTACCATCGCCTGAGCGGAAAACCGCTGAAGGGCAATGAGATTATGCATTTAGTCGAACAGCAAGATCCGGTTGCTGAACTGGCGATCGCCCGTTATGAAATGCGCCTCGCGAAATCGCTGGCTCACATCGTCAATATTCTGGATCCGGATGTCATCGTGCTGGGTGGCGGTATGAGCAACAACGAACGCCTGTACAAAACGGTGCCACAGTTGGTGAAACCGTGGGTGTTTGGTGGTGAATTTGAAACTCCAATCCGCAAAGCGGTACACGGTGATTCCAGCGGTGTGCGTGGTGCGGCGTGGTTGTGGCCGCTAGAGAAATAAAAGCTGGCGGGTGACGCTGTGCTTAACCGCCCTACAAAAGAAAGTGTAGGTCGTATATGCGCAGCGTCATCCGACAAAAATCACCCGACTGCAAACTCCTTCGCCAGCCGACTTACGCCCAGCCCATTGATCTTCTTCACCTTAATCTGCACCGGAATACGCTCTTTCATCGCCTCAACGTGGCTTATCACGCCGATGGTTTTACCGCTGGCATTCAGCGTATCTAACGCATCCAGCGCGGTATCGAGTGTCTCGGCATCCAGTGTGCCAAAACCTTCATCGAGGAATAACGAATCGATACGCGTTTTGTGGCTCACCAGGTCGGATAACGCCAGTGCCAGTGCGAGGCTGACCAGGAAACTCTCACCACCTGAAAGTGTACGCGTGTCACGCAGTGCGTCGGCCTGCCACGTGTCAACCACTTGCAACTCAAGCGCTTCGCTATCTTTGCGTTGCAGTAAATAACGACCGTGTAATCGGTTTAGCTGGTTGTTCGCCAACCACACCAGATTATCGAGCGTCAGACCCTGGGCAAACTTACGGAATTTATCACCTTCCTTCGAACCAATTAGCGCATTGAGGTAGCCCCAGTCTTCAACTTGCTGTTGGCACTCCACAATGGACTGCATCAATCCCTGCTGGCGCTGGTGGTTTTCCGCGTCATGGCGAAGCTGTTGCTGAATTTGCCCTTGTTGAGTGGTGTTCTCGCGTAGTTGCTGATTGCACAGCGTCAGTTGTGCTTCCAGCAAACTCAGTTCTGTATCGTCAGCAAGCGTCGTCGGACGAGCCGCTATATGCTCGCTGAGCGCCTTTTTAGCCTGCTGGCAAAGAACGGTTTGCTGTTGATGTTGTTGCTCAAGCTGCTGTTTTTTCTGCTCAAGCAGCAGGCGTTCAGGTTCACCCAGTAACGCGGCCTGGAATGACTGTGCATCAACAAACGGGCTGGCAGCCAGTGCAGTCATGAACTGCGCATTTGCCTGGGACTCGCGTGTTTCTTCCTGTTGTAGATGCTGTTGCAGCGTCTGCCACTGACTTTCCAGCGCTATGCAGTCGCTGTGCAGGTTATGCCAGTTTTGCAATGCTGAAATTTGTTCGCTTTCCGATAGTGGTGCGGGCGTGGTGCCATCATCAACCATTGCATTGAGCAGGCTTTCCAGTGCGTTGAGTTGTTGCTGTAAACGCGGGAGTTGTTCATTGCGCTGTTGCCAACGATCGGATTCCTGTTGGCGTTCCGCCAGCCAGCTATTTTCTTCATGACTTGCAGGATATTGCAGGCCCACATTTTCCAGCGAGGCGTTCAACGTTTCGTGCAGGGAGGATATCTCCGTGGCAAGTTTTTGGTGCTGTAGCCGCGCCTGAGCGAGTTGTTCGTCCAGCACGATCCGCTGGCTAAGTTGATGCAGTTGCTGCTCGCGTTGTTCTGCACTTTCCAGCCACTGCTGGAGGTCGTCTTCGGGCGTCAGTACCAGTTGTAGGCTGGCGCACAGTTGTTGCCAACGTAAACGCAGAGTGGTTTCTTCTTCATTAAGTGTGTTAATGGCGGCCAGTAGGCTTTCACGCTGAGTACGCAGTGTATCGAGTTGGCCTTTCATCGCAAAACCCGCTTCCGCAAGGCTTGCGACTTCACGTTTAAGTACTGCCAGCCGCTGCTGATTTTCACCCGGTTGAATAGCCTGGTAGTCAGCCACCGCCGGATGAAGTGTTGAACCACACAACGGGCAGGGTTGATCGGGTTGCAAATGGGCGCGTTCCGCTTCGAGGCTGACAATGCGCAATTCCTGCTCACACACTTTTTCCAGGTCACTTTCATGCTGGCGTCGTTCTTTATACTGCTGGCGTTTAAGTGCAAGCTCCGTATCGCCCAGGGTTATCTGTTTTTCAAGCGCGGCAATATCTTGTTGCTGCTGTGTTTTGCGTTTCAGAAGTGAGGAAAACTGTGGCTGTAAAGTTGCTAGCTGCTGGCGCAAAGGGCGCGCGGCAATTGTTTCTTGTAAATGAGCACTCACTTCATCAGCACTGAGCACCAGCTCAACCGCTGGCAGTAATTCGAGCTTTTTCTGACTGGCTTCGATGTCACGCTGCAAGTCTTGCAGCTTGACGGCGTCACGTTGCTTTTGGCTAAAGGCCATGCGCCAACCCGCCAGTTCAGCACCCCACAGGCGATAACTGTCGTGAGTTTTCAGCCATTGTTGTCGCTCGGTACTTTCATGCGCCAGTTTTACCGCCTGGCTTGCCGCAGCAAGTCGCGTCTGCTGACGACGTACCTTCGCCTGACGTAAGCGAGTATTCACTTCTTGCGTCTGGATGCGGGTGTTTTGCAGCGTGGATTGCAGTTCTTGTAAGCGCTGCCAGTCAGGGCGCAGTTTTTCTGCGGGTTGTGCTCGCGTCAGTTTTTCAAGTTGCGGTGCTGCTTCTTCGATTGTGCGAGTTGCCGCATTCAGCGCTGTTTCTGTTCGCGTGTGGTTTTGAGTCAACTGCGTGAGTTGGCTAAGCCATTGCTGGTGTTGCTGAAGCGTTTGCTGTTCTGCCAGGTGGTTTTTTTCTTCTATAGTCAGTGCCTGCAAACTCTCCGAAAGCTGCTGGCGTTGCTCTTCACTTAAGAGTGCAACACCTGCTGCTTGTGCCTGCAAGTTCTCAAGTTGGCTGCGTACATTTTTATGGTTTTCGAATACTGCCGCAGAAACTGTCCCGTAAATTTCAGTCCCGGTAAGCTCTTCAAGTAATGACGCACGGTCATTGGCATCAGCATTTAAAAATGCGGCAAACTGACCCTGAGAGAGCATCATTGAGCGGGTAAAACGGTCGTAATCGAGACCGGTTAATTTAGCAGTGACATCAAGCTTATCTTTAACTTTATCGGCGATGATTTTGCCACTTGCCACTTCCGCAAGTTCAACGCGTGGTGCTTGTAGGTTGCCGTTTGCTGCGTTGCGCGCACGGTTCTGGCTCCAGAATGCACGGTAGGCGATACCTTTAACTTCAAACTCCACTTCTGCCAGGCACTCGGCGGTGTCGCGGGTCATGAGATCATTTTGCGATTGTGAAATCGTATTGAGGCGCGGCGTTTTGTGATAAAGCGCGAGGCAAATAGCATCCAGCAGTGTGGTTTTTCCCGCTCCAGTCGGCCCGGTTATGGCAAACAAACCGTTGCTGGCGAAAGGTTCAAGAGTGAAATCAATTTTCCATTCCCCTTTCAGGGAGTTAAGGTTTTTAAACCGCAGGCAGAGGATTTTCATGCCTGTTCCTCCGCGTCATGCAGGCTTGCCATCGTTTGGGCAAACAGGGTGCGCAAGCGTTGTGCACGTTCTTCTGTGGTCTCTTCTTGCACCAGACGGCGCTCAAAAACTTCTTCAACTGTCAGTTCGCTCAATGTTTCTTTATGTTGTTGAGCGATAACACGTTCGCGCTGCTCACGACTACGCCGCAACAAAACAACTTCAACCGGTAATGTTTCGGTCAGCTGTTGAATATGACGTTGCATATCATGTAGGTATTCGTCCGTGGCGATTTCAATATCCAGCCATACTTTGGGATCTGCGGGGGCATCGCGCCACTGCTCAAGTTGCTGTTCAATTTCGCTCAGTGAACCTTTGATAACCGCCAGGGGTTGGCTAACAGGAACTGTGAGTGGAGTGACTTCACTGAGTTTTCCTTCTGCAAACTCAACCAGATAAACGCTTTTGGTCTTACCGGTTTCGTCAAAGCTCAATGGTATTGGCGAGCCGCTGTAGCGGATATGTTCGGTGCCACCAATTAATTGTGCGCGGTGAATATGGCCCAGAGCAATGTAATCGGCATCCGGGAAATGCTGCGCTGGGAAGGCGTCGAGCGTACCGATATAAATATCGCGCACAGCATCCGTTTTCGTTACGCCAACCGTGGTTAAATGTCCGGTAGCGATAATCGGCAACGTCGCATCTGCGCGTAAATCACAGGCGGCGCGGTAACACAGCTGATAGTGTTCGCTAATGGACTCCATTAATGAACGCTGCTTTTCATGGCCGGATAAACCCGCCTGGCTGTTTTGAATGTCGCGTGGACGCAGAAATGGAATGGGGCACAGAATGGCGCCCGGTACGCCATCTTTCGTCTTGAGCACCATTGCCTGCTGGCTGGTATCGTGGCGTGCGCTGGCAATGACATAAGTGTTGAGACACGCCATTAATTCCCGGGATTCGTTAAGTGTCGCAACAGAATCATGGTTCCCCGCAAGAACCACCAGGGTACAGCCGGTCGCCTGAAGCTGCACCACGAATCGGTTATACAGTTCGCGGGCATAACTCGGTGGCGAGCCAGTATCAAAAATATCACCTGCGACAATTATCGCATCCACATCATGAATAACTGCGGCTTTGAGCAACCATTCAAGAAAAGCCTGATGCTCTGGACCGCGGCTTTTGGTATAAAAATTTTGACCAAGATGCCAGTCTGATGTGTGAATTATGCGCATAACCTGTCCGGTGGCTTAAAAGCGAGGCCTTGATTATAAGGGGGCGAGGTGAAAAACGTCATATGTCTCTGTGCCATAAATCAAAATGATGAGTCATCAAACAGTCATTCTTTTCATAAATCTGTCATAAATCTGACGCATAATGGCGCCGCATTGAAATAATAATTATTCCTTTTGGAACATTCTTTTGAGTAGGGCGAATCATGGCGAAGCGTATTTTAGTCGTAGAAGATGAAGCTCCAATCCGTGAGATGGTGAGCTTTGTGCTCGAGCAAAACGGTTTTCAGCCTGTAGAAGCAGAAGATTATGACAGTGCAGTGAATCTGCTTATTGAACCCTTCCCGGACCTTATTTTACTGGACTGGATGTTGCCTGGTGGCTCGGGTATTCAGTTTATCAAGCATTTGAAACGTGAAGCATTGACTCGTGAAATACCGGTAATGATGCTGACGGCTCGCGGTGAAGAAGAAGACCGTGTGCGCGGGCTTGAAGTCGGGGCCGATGATTATATTACCAAACCGTTTTCACCGAAGGAGTTAGTCGCTCGCATTAAAGCTGTAATGCGCCGAATCTCTCCGATGGCGGTGGAAGAGGTGATTGAAATGCAGGGGCTGAGCCTTGACCCTTCATCACATCGCGTGATGACCGGTGAAAATCCTCTGGATATGGGGCCGACGGAATTTAAGTTACTACACTTCTTCATGACACACCCAGAACGTGTGTATAGCCGTGAACAATTGCTTAATCATGTATGGGGCACCAATGTTTATGTCGAAGACCGAACAGTGGATGTACATATTCGGCGGTTACGCAAAGCGCTCGAACATAGTGGACATGATCGAATGGTACAAACAGTACGCGGTACGGGTTATCGGTTCTCAATCCGCTTTTAATTCCTTATCAGGAGAGTGACGCGTGCTGGAACGGTTGTCATGGAAAAGGCTGGTGATGGAGTTAGTACTCTGTTGCATACCCGCCGTCATTTTAGGCCTTATTTTTGGCCATTTAGCCTGGTTTTTACTCTTGGCAGTCACTGGACTACTGGTTTGGCATTTTTGGAATTTGCTGCGTTTGTCGTGGTGGTTGTGGGTGGATCGCAGTATGACACCTCCACCAGGCCGCGGAAGTTGGGATCCGTTGTTATACGGCCTTCACCAAATGCAGTTGCGCAATAAAAAACGTCGTAAAGAGTTAGGTAATTTAATCAAACGCTTCCGTAGCGGTGCGGAATCATTACCCGATGCGGTGGTGTTGACGACGGAAGAAGGGACGATTTTTTGGTGTAACGGGCTGGCTCAACAGTTGCTAGGGTTACGCTGGCCGGACGATAACGGGCAGAACATCCTTAACTTGCTGCGTTACCCTGAGTTTACCCGCTATTTGACGCAAAAAGATTTCGCCGGTCCTTTGACGTTGGTGCTTAACAATGGGCGTCACCTGGAATTCCGTGTGATGCCCTACAGCGACGAACAGTGGTTGATGGTGGCGCGTGATGTCACTCAGATGCACCAACTGGAAGGTGCGCGACGTAACTTCTTTGCCAACGTTAGCCATGAATTACGTACCCCATTAACGGTGTTGCAAGGTTATCTGGAGATGATGCAGGATCAGGTGCTTGAAGGGCCGCTGCGCGAGAAAGCATTGGGCACTATGCGTGAACAAACTTCGCGTATGGAAGGGCTGGTGAAACAACTTTTGACGTTGTCAAAAATTGAAGCTGCTCCGGCAATGGTACTCAATGAAAAGATTGATGTGCCACTGATGCTGCGTGTGGTGGAGAGAGAAGCGCAAACCCTCAGCCAGCAAAAGCAGACGCTACAATTCGACATTGATCCAACGCTAAAAGTGTTTGGTAACGAAGATCAACTGCGCAGCGCGATTTCAAACTTGGTGTATAACGCGGTAAACCATACTCCGGAAGGAACACAGATTACGGTGAGATGGAAACGGGTCGCTGGTGGCGCAGGTTTTAGTGTGATGGATAGCGGGCCTGGCATTTCAGCAGAACATATTCCACGCCTGACCGAACGTTTCTATCGCGTGGACAAAGCGCGTTCGCGCCAAACTGGTGGCAGTGGATTAGGGCTGGCGATAGTGAAACATGCTTTAAGTCACCACGATGCGCGCCTGAACATCGAAAGCCTCCCAGGAAAAGGTTCGACATTTTCTTTTGTGTTACCTGAGCGGTTAATCGTTAACGAAAAAGTCGTGCAGGCAGAGTAGCTTAATACTTCTGTGGCAAAATAAGTTTCCACAGATCAGCATGCTGATCTGTGTTTTTTTTGCTCAGATGTCAATCAAAAATCCTCAATTGGTTGTAATTTGACCATATAAAATACCACGCTGGTTTCTAATGGATAAGCATATCCACTAATTTTATGTCTAATTTAAGTAGATCAATCTGGTTTTGGGATCCCTTCTTGCCTTCATACGCTATAAGCGTTTTAATTGCCGCCCTGTGATTAGTAGACCGACTGGATTTGAGTGGTAACTCAAACAACTATTCTTCTCCACCGATCCCGGAAAGGATTTTCCGCTGTTGTTACTGCCGATCACCGCTTTTATGCAAATTAACACTTAAAGATTTGAATAATTTCAACATCACACATCCACAGGCTGCAAATATTTTATGACCCATCATTTGAAATCTCGAGACATCCTCGCGCTGGGCTTTATGACCTTTGCGCTGTTTGTCGGCGCAGGCAATATCATTTTTCCACCAATGGTGGGGTTGCAGGCGGGTGAACACGTCTGGATAGCATCATTAGGCTTCCTGGTGACCGCCGTTGGTCTCCCAGTTCTGACTATCGTCGCGATTGCTCGCGTAGGTGGCGGGATTGATAGCCTGAGCTCGCCGATTGGCCGCCGTGCTGGTGTGCTGCTTGCGACGATTTGCTACCTGGCTGTTGGCCCATTATTTGCTACACCACGTACAGCGACTGTTTCTTTCGAAGTGGGGATTGCACCTCTGGTGGGCACGGGTGAGCTGCCGCTGTTTATCTACAGCCTGGTTTACTTCGCTATTGTTATCGGCATTTCCCTGTATCCGGGCAAACTATTGGATACCGTAGGCCATGTGCTGGCTCCGGTGAAAATCGTTGCGCTGTTGGCGCTGGCTGCGGGGGCAATGTTGTGGCCTGCGGGCGGTATCAGCACTGCGACTGAAGCGTATCAGAATGCTGCATTTGCTAATGGTTTTGTGAATGGTTATCTGACGATGGATACCCTGGCGTCCCTGGTCTTCGGGATAGTTATTGTTAATGCTGCGCGCTCACGTGGTGTCACTGATTCCCGTCTGCTGACGCGCTATACCATTTTGGCTGGCTTGATTGCAGGTATCGGTTTAACGCTGATTTACCTTGCACTGTTCCGCCTGGGTTCAGACAGTGCCACTTTGGTTGCTGACCAAAATGCCAACGGTGCTGCCATTCTTCATGCTTATGTGGCTCATACTTTTGGTGGGGCTGGTAGCTTCTTCCTGGCCGCGCTGATTTTCCTTGCCTGCATGGTAACGGCAGTTGGCCTGACTTGTGCGTGTGCTGAGTTCTTCAGCCAGTATCTGCCGCTGTCTTACCGTTCGCTGGTGTTTATTCTCGGCCTGTTCTCGATGGTGGTTTCTAACCTCGGGTTGAGCCATTTGATTCAGGTTTCTATTCCAGTGTTGACGGCGATTTACCCACCGTGTATCGCGCTGGTGGTGCTGAGTTTCACCCGTCCGTGGTGGCATAACTCGACTCGCGTGATTGCTCCGGCCATGCTCATCAGCACCTTGTTTGGCATCCTTGATGGGATTAAAGCATCGGCAATCAGCGATATTTTACCCGCGTGGACTTCCCACTTGCCGTTGTCCGATCAGGGCCTGGCATGGTTGCTTCCGACCATTATCATGGTTGTGATTACCATCGTGTGGGACCGCGCAGCAGGGCGACAAGTGGCTCAAGCCGCACACTAAAAATAATAATTTTGTACAACCACGGGGCTTTGCTCCGTGGTTTTTTTTATTGTTAAGCAGGTATGAAATTAATGGAAAACGCTAATAAGCTCAAGCGCGGCTTGAGTACCCGGCACATTCGCTTTATGGCGTTGGGTTCAGCAATTGGCACCGGGCTGTTTTATGGCTCGGCAGACGCTATCAAAATGGCAGGGCCAAGTGTGCTGCTGGCCTATATCATCGGTGGGGTTGCTGCTTATATCATTATGCGTGCGTTGGGGGAGATGTCAGTTCATAACCCTGCCGCCAGTTCATTCTCACGCTATGCGCAAGATAACCTTGGCCCACTGGCAGGTTACATCACAGGCTGGACCTACTGTTTTGAAATCCTGATTGTAGCGATTGCGGATGTCACCGCATTTGGCATCTATATGGGGCTGTGGTTCCCGGCCGTACCGCATTGGGTCTGGGTATTGAGCGTGGTGCTGATTATCTGTGCCATTAACCTGATGAGCGTTAAAGTATTTGGTGAGTTGGAGTTTTGGTTCTCATTCTTCAAAGTTGCCACCATTATCATCATGATTGCAGCCGGTATTGGTATCATCGTTTGGGGTATTGGAAACGGGGGTAAGCCTACAGGGATTCATAATTTATGGAGCAATGGCGGCTTTTTCAGCAATGGCTGGATAGGCATGATTATGTCGTTGCAGATGGTGATGTTTGCCTACGGTGGCATTGAAATCATTGGAATTACTGCAGGTGAAGCCAAAGACCCGCAAAAGTCGATTCCACGTGCTATCAACTCTGTTCCGTTGCGTATCCTGGTGTTCTATGTGGGCACGCTGTTTGTCATCATGTCTATTTATCCATGGAACCAAGTGGGGACGGAAGGCAGCCCGTTTGTGCTGACTTTCCAGCATATGGGTATCACGGCTGCAGCAGGTATTCTTAACTTTGTGGTGCTCACCGCATCGCTTTCTGCCATTAACAGCGACGTATTCGGTGTAGGTCGCATGTTGCACGGCATGGCAGCGCAGGGCAGCGCCCCGAAAGTGTTCGCCAAAACTTCACGCAACGGTGTTCCCTGGGTCACTGTGTTGGTCATGTGCTGCGCACTGTTACTGGCGGTCGTGCTCAACTACCTGATTCCAGAAAACGTATTCCTGGTGATTGCTTCGTTGGCCACGTTTGCCACTGTGTGGGTTTGGATTATGATCCTACTCTCGCAGATTGCTTTCCGTCGCAAGCTTACGGCTACAGAAACTAAGGCGCTAAAATTCCCGGTGCCGGGCGGCGTGGCAACCACGATCGTGGGCCTGGTGTTCCTGGTGTTTATCATCGCACTGATCGGCTGGCATCCGGACACGCGCATCTCGTTGTACGTCGGTTGCGTGTGGATAGTGTTGCTGCTGGTTGGTTGGATGTTTAAACGTCGTCAAATACTCGCCGCAAGCTCGTAGATACCGGTTTAACGTCGGCCACGAAAAACCGTTGTAGGGTGGATTAGCGACAGCGAAATCCACCCAACTGCCTACATCTCCGGGCACTCGACTTTACCTATTGCTTCCCAGTAGTTTCTCTCATTATTGCGTTCAAGCGCAATCCTCGCGTCACGTAGATACAGCTTGTTATTTTCATTGGCGAGGATTTTGTTTCCCCAGGCATCATCCGTCATTTTCTTTTGCGGATGGCAGGCCTTTTTTAAGTCCCCAATAATCTGTTGTTTATATATTCCAAATTGCAGAGATTCATAAGGCGAACTGGCCAGGGTGTTGGCGGAGTAAAGCACAAACAGAAGCAAGGCAAGGCTACGGGCAATAATCATGACGATCTCCTTTTATCAGGGCGCATCAGGCGGGAGTGTTTTCACTATAGGTATCGCTAAGTTATTAAGCAACCGGTGCTATTTCTCCACCCCCGCTTTCCTCCCCCAATAAAAATAGTAATGATGAGTGATACGCGCGTACGCTGTGGCAAGGTTGCGTCAATTTATTCTCTGGGGATGTGATTATGTTGAATGCCTGGCACCTTCCGGTACCTCCTTTTATTCAGACACGTAAAGATAAGCTGTACATCACTTTGTGGGTTTCTGGTGAAGATTTACCACATCGTGTGGTTCTGCGTTATGAAAAAGATAACGAAGAAACCTCGGTGCAGATGACTCGCCAGAAGACCGCACCGGGTGACGGTATCGTCGCCTGGCGCGGGGTGATTGATTTATCGGAAGGGCAACCGCGTCGCCGTTACAGTTTTAAAATGTTGTGGCTGGATAAACAACGTTGGTTAACGCCACAAGGGTTGCGGTCGATCCCCCCAGCTCGCCTTGAGCAGTTTGCGGTCGATCTGCCTGATGAAGGCCCACAATGGGTGCAGGAGCAGATCTTCTATCAGATTTTCCCCGATCGTTTTGCACGCAGTGGACAGCGCGCGCCAGAACAAGATCAGATCTATTATCATCATGCCGCAAAACGCGACATTATACGGCGTGACTGGAATGAGCCTCTACTCGCGGATGCGGGGGGATCGACCTTCTACGGCGGCGATCTTGACGGTATCAGCGAAAATCTACCGTACCTGAAGAAGCTTGGTGTCACCGCGCTGTACCTTAATCCGATATTTACCGCCCCGAGTGTCCATAAATACGATACCCAGGATTATCGCCACGTAGACGTGCAGTTTGGTGGCGATCATGCCTTTTTGCGCTTACGCAAAAATACCCAGCGGCTGGGCATGCGCCTGATGCTCGACGGTGTGTTCAACCACAGCGGTGATACTCACCAATGGTTTGATCGCCAACAAACTCACGGCAGCGGCGCAAGCCACAATCCACAATCCCCATGGCGCGATTTTTACAGTTATAACCAGGACGGACGAGCCCTCGACTGGCTAGGCTATTCCAGCTTGCCGAAGCTGGATTACCAATCTTCCACCTTAGTTAACGAGATATACCAGGGTGAAGAAAGTGTGGTGCGTCATTGGTTACGTGAACCTTGGGGCATAGATGGTTGGCGACTGGATGTCGTGCATATGCTGGGTGAAGCGGGCGGGGCGAAAAATAATCTGCTGCATGTCGCGGGTATCACCAGGGCGGCGAAAGAAACCAAATCTGATGCGTATGTTTTGGGGGAACATTTTGGCGATGCTCGGCAGTGGCTGCAAACGGATGCCGAAGATGCGGCGATGAACTACAGAGGCTTCACATTCCCACTGTGGGGATTTCTTGCTAACACCGATATTTCTTACGACCCGCAGCATATAGATGCACAAACCTGTATGGCGTGGATGGATGAATATCGCGCGGGGCTTTCTCATCAGCAGCAATTGCGCATGTTTAACCAGCTCGACAGCCATGACACCGCGCGGTTCAAGTCTATTCTTGGCAAAGATGTGGGTCGCTTACCATTGGCTGTCGTGTGGTTGTATTGCTGGCCCGGCGTGCCTTGCGTTTACTATGGCGATGAAGTGGGCTTAGATGGCAATAACGATCCATTCTGCCGCAAACCTTTCCCGTGGAAGAAGGATCAACAAGATTTGGGGTTATTGGCTCTTTATCAACGACTTGGTAAGTTACGTCACAAGAGTCGAGCCTTGCGACACGGCGGCTGTCAGGTGATTTACGCTCAGGGCGACGTGGTGATATTTGTACGCGTCTGGCAAAACGAGCGGGTGCTGGTGGCGCTCAACCGTGGTGCAGAAACAGTGCTTACGTTGCCGTGGGATCCGCTGTTGATCGACAAAGATTGGACGAGGCTTGAAGGTCAGGCAAAGCTTGATAATCGCGAACTGTCTCTACCTGCTGTTTCAGTTTCGTTGTGGCGTAGTCTTTAGTCCTGTTGAGCACAGAACATGTTTGTTGTTTTTACCCGGGACCTTGGTGGTTAAGCACCAGATGCAATAAAAAAGGCCGCTTGCGCGGCCTTTTTATCAAAAACGTTTAGCGATTACAGGCTAGAAACGTTTTCGCTCAGGTATTTAGCAACGCCGTCTGGAGACGCGTTCATGCCTTCTTTACCTTTTTCCCACTGAGCTGGGCACACTTCGCCGTGCTCTTCGTGGAATTGCAGCGCGTCAACCATACGCAGCATTTCATCAACGTTACGGCCCAGTGGCAGGTCGTTAACAACCTGGTGACGCACGATCCCAGCTGTGTCGATCAGGAAAGAACCGCGCAGAGCAACACCTGCGTCTGGATGTTCGATGCCATAAGCTTTCTGAATTTCACGCTTAATGTCAGCAACCATCGCGTATTTCACTTCACCGATGCCGCCTTTATCAACAGGGGTTTTACGCCATGCGTTGTGAACGAACTCGGAGTCAAAAGATACACCAACGACTTCTACGCCACGTTTCTGGAATTCTTCGTAACGCTTGTCGAACGCGATCAGTTCAGACGGGCATACGAAAGTGAAATCCATTGGCCAGAAGAACACAACGGTGGTTTTACCATTGGTGTGTGCTTTGAAGTTGAAGTTTTCAACGATTTCGCCACTGCCGAGTACGGCTGCAGCAGTAAAGTCAGGGGCTGGACGAGTAACCAGAACCATATGTACTCCTGTTAATTTTGTTAAAGTGAGTGTTAACGCAACGGGGGGAGTATAGGGGTGGAAATCCCTCTAACTCAAGCCTACTATGCCAATTAATCGGATAGGTATTACCTATCAAAAAATGAATATTTGTTCAGAGGCGATCCAAAATAGCCCTTTTTTATAAAAGGGCAAGAAGTTAATCGCAAAGCTGAGATAGGCTACAAATTCTTTTGCTCGGCCATCACCATCATGCGCGGGTAGAACTGCCAGAATAACTCCTCAAGCGCATCGTAGTGGGTATCCAAATCTTGCCAGGACGCTCGCAAAGCATCGAGTTTTGGTCTACGGCTTGCCATCCCATTGAGAACATTGGCAATAAATCCCATATCGCTGTACCGCTCAAGCCAACGCTCTTCCCAGAGATATTGATTAAGATTAATAAAGCGTTCAGGGGTATCGATTAAGAAAGGTTCGATACTGGCACGGGCGTGTGCAATAAACTCGGGCAATGGCGTGTTTGGGTTCAGTACCTGCCAGTGACGCGAGACAAAATGGTCCCACATGACATCCAAAGTGATTGGGGCAACACGGCGTGTTTCCGGGCGAAACCATTGCCGGGCAGTCGCAACCTCCGGCAAGCTATCGGTCAGGACATCCACGCGACGGTGCATATGGATACCCGCCACTACGTCGCCAGGATAGCTTTCATTCGGGTTACCACGGACGAAATCGGCAAGCAAATTCCCCAGAAGTGAGCTGTCAGCAAGGCTTGCGAGATGTAAATGGGCGAGAAAATTCATATTTGCCTTAATTATTGATTCAGTATTAACGGGAGTCCTTTTCCTTGCAGGGAGTGTCCCCCGGCACTAGACTATAGCGCCACTTTTTAGTCTTGAGCTCTTTACCATGCGTGTTGCCGATTTTACCTTTGAATTACCTGAATCCTTGATTGCCCACTATCCACAAGCACAACGCAGTGGGTGCCGTTTGCTATCACTGGAAGGGCCGACGGGTAATTTAACGCATGGCACTTTCACCGATTTACTCGATAAGCTCAACCCTGGAGATTTGCTGGTCTTTAACAATACCCGCGTGATCCCGGCGCGCCTTTTTGGCCGTAAAGCCAGTGGCGGCAAGATTGAAGTGCTGGTCGAGCGTATGCTCGACGACAAACGCATCCTCGCGCATATCCGTGCTTCTAAAGCCCCTAAACCGGGAGCTGAATTGTTGCTGGGCGATGATGAAAGCGTACATGCCACAATGGTTGCGCGCCACGATGCGTTGTTTGAAGTGCAGTTTGAAGACGAGCGTAGCGTCCTTGATATCCTCAACAGCATCGGCCATATGCCGCTGCCGCCTTATATCGACCGCCCGGATGAAGACTCAGACCGTGAGCTGTATCAAACCGTTTATAGCCAGAAACCAGGTGCGGTTGCCGCCCCCACTGCGGGCCTGCATTTTGACGAACCGCTGTTGGAAGCACTGCGCAACAAAGGCATTGATATGGCATTTGTCACGCTGCACGTGGGCGCTGGGACATTCCAGCCAGTGCGCGTAGACAGCATTGAAGACCACATCATGCACTCCGAATATGCGGAAGTGCCGCAGGACGTGGTTGACGCCGTCTTAGCCTGCAAAGCGCGTGGAAATCGCGTTATCGCGGTCGGAACCACATCAGTTCGTTCGCTGGAAAGTGCGGCTCAAGCCGCACAAAATGACCTGATTGAACCGTTCTTTGGGGACACGCAAATCTTTATCTATCCTGGTTATCAATACAAAGTGATAGATGCGCTGGTGACCAACTTCCACCTGCCGGAATCGACCCTAATCATGCTGGTTTCTGCGTTTGCTGGTTATAAAAACACCATGAACGCCTATAAAGCAGCTGTTAACTCCGAATATCGATTTTTTAGTTACGGGGATGCCATGTACATCACGTACAATCCGCAGGCGATAAATGAGCGCCCAGGCGCCTAATCACTCAATTTGACGTCGCCGGTCAATCCGACGACGTTTTGTCTTAACCATCAGACTGTTTCTCTGATGCTGGAGGAAATGTGAAATTTGAATTAGATACCACCGACGGACGCGCTCGCCGTGGCCGTTTGGTGTTTGACCGTGGCGTTGTAGAAACGCCTGCTTTCATGCCTGTTGGTACTTACGGCACCGTAAAAGGGATGACGCCGGAAGAAGTTGAAGCCACTGGCGCGCAGATTATTCTGGGCAACACCTTCCACTTGTGGCTGCGTCCTGGTCAGGAAATTATGAAGTTGCACGGCGACTTACATGATTTCATGCAGTGGAAAGGGCCTATCCTGACTGACTCTGGCGGCTTCCAGGTATTCAGCTTGGGTGACATTCGTAAAATCACCGAAGCGGGTGTGCATTTCCGCAACCCAATAAACGGTGACGCGATTTTCCTCGATCCAGAAAAATCCATGGAAATTCAATACGATCTCGGTTCTGACATCGTGATGATTTTCGACGAATGTACGCCATATCCTGCTGATTGGGATTACGCGAAGCGTTCTATGGAGATGTCTCTGCGTTGGGCACAGCGTAGTCGCGATCGCTTTGATTCCCTTGAGAATAAAAATGCGTTGTTCGGGATTATTCAGGGTAGCGTTTACGAAGATTTACGAGATATCTCGGTAAAAGGTCTGGTAGAGATAGGCTTTGATGGCTACGCTGTCGGCGGCCTGGCTGTAGGTGAGCCGAAGGAAGACATGCACCGTATTCTGGAACATGTTTGCCCGCAAATCCCTACAGATAAGCCTCGTTACCTGATGGGCGTAGGGAAACCGGAAGATTTGGTTGAAGGTGTTCGTCGCGGTATTGATATGTTCGACTGCGTGATGCCTACACGAAATGCACGTAATGGTCACCTCTTTGTCACCGATGGTGTGGTGAAAATCCGCAATGCGAAGCATAAAGATGACACTTCGACGTTGGATTCTGAGTGTGATTGCTATACGTGTCGCAATTATTCACGTGCCTACTTGCATCATCTTGATCGTTGCAACGAAATACTCGGCGCACGACTCAATACTATTCATAACCTGCGCTATTACCAGCGTTTAATGGCTGGTTTACGTAAGGCTATTGAAGAGGGTAAATTAGAGCACTTCGTGACTGATTTTTACGCGCGAACCGGTAAACCAGTTCCACCTTTGAATGTTGATTAATTTAATAATGAGGGATTTTTAATGAGCTTTATCATTTCTGATGCGGTAGCTGCAACAGGTGCTTCGGCGCAAGGTAGCCCGTACTCTTTGATTCTTATGCTGGTGGTATTTGGTCTGATCTTCTATTTCATGATCCTGCGCCCACAGCAAAAACGTACCAAAGAGCATAAAAAACTGATGGACTCCATCTCTAAAGGGGATGAAGTGCTGACGACTGGTGGCCTGGTGGGTCGCGTAGTGAAAGTAGCTGAAACTGGCTATATCACAATCGCGTTAAACGACACCACCGAAGTGGTTGTCAAGCGTGATTTCGTAGCTGCCGTTCTGCCGAAAGGCACTCTGAAGGCGCTGTAATTTTCGTTTTTCCCTAAGGGAACTACCGTGCTAAACCGCTATCCTTTGTGGAAGTACATCATGCTGATCGTCGTGTTTATCGTCGGTCTGCTATACGCACTTCCCAACCTATATGGTGAGGATCCGGCAGTTCAGATCACTGGCGCGCGCGGCGTCGCCGCCAGTGAGCAAACGCTGATCCAGGTCCAGAACACCTTAAACGCAGAAAAAATTACCGCTAAGTCTGTGGCCCTGGAAGAGGGTGCAATTCTTGCACGCTTTGACACCACTGATACGCAGCTTCGCGCTCGTGAAGTTCTGCTGAGCGTATTAGGCGACAAGTACGTTGTTGCACTTAACCTTGCTCCGGCTACACCTCGCTGGTTATCCGCTCTCTCTGCAGAACCGATGAAACTCGGTCTTGACCTGCGTGGCGGTGTGCACTTCCTGATGGAAGTTGACATGGATACCGCTCTGAGCAAGTTGCAAGAACAAACTATTGATAACCTGCGTACTGACTTGCGCGAAAAGAGCGTCGTTTACACCAACGTGCGTAAAGCCGATAACTATGGTGCTGACGTTGTCTTCCGTGACAGTAAAACGCGTGATGACGCTATCTCTTATTTAACTCCACGCCATCGTGATCTGGTGATTTCTGCTCAGGGCAGCAACGCATTGCGTGCTGTAATGACGGATGCTCGTCTGAGCGAAGCACGTGAATATGCTGTTCAGCAGAACATTAATATCCTGCGTAACCGTGTAAACCAACTGGGTGTGGCTGAGCCTCTGGTACAACGCCAGGGTGCAGATCGTATTGTGGTTGAATTGCCAGGTATTCAGGACACCGCGCGTGCGAAAGAGATTCTCGGCGCAACAGCGACACTTGAGTTCCGTCTGGTTAACACCAACGTTGACCAGTCAGCGGCAACTTCTGGCCGTGTGCCAGGTGACTCTGAAGTGAAAGAAACCCGTGAAGGTAAACCGGTTGTCCTGTACAAGCGTGTGATTCTGACCGGTGACCATATCACTGACTCCACTTCCAGCACTGATGAATACAACCAAGCTCAAGTGAATATTTCACTGGATAGCGCTGGTGGTAACATCATGTCTAACTTCACCAAGGACAACATCGGTAAACCGATGGCAACCCTGTTTGTGGAGTACAAAGACAGCGGTAAGAAAGATGCTACTGGTCGTTCAGTACTGATGAAACAAGAAGAAGTTATCAACGTGGCGAATATTCAGTCGCGCTTAGGTAACAGCTTCCGTATCACTGGTATCGACAACCCGAATGAAGCTCGCCAGCTCTCTTTGCTGCTTCGTGCGGGCGCATTGATCGCACCAATCCAGATTGTTGAAGAACGTACCATCGGTCCAACCTTGGGTATGGAAAACATCAAGCAAGGTCTGGAAGCGTGTCTGGCGGGTCTGGCGGTTTCAATCATCTTTATGCTGTTCTTCTATAAGAAGTTTGGCCTGATTGCGACGTCTGCATTGCTGGTAAACCTTGTCATGATCGTAGGGATTATGTCTCTGCTGCCAGGGGCAACGTTGACCATGCCGGGGATTGCGGGGATCGTGTTAACCCTTGCCGTCGCCGTCGATGCTAACGTATTGATAAACGAACGTATTAAGGAAGAGCTTAGTAACGGGCGTTCGATACAACAGGCTATCCACGAAGGTTATCAGGGTGCTTTCAGCTCTATTTTCGATGCTAACATCACGACGCTTATCAAGGTCATCATCCTCTATGCCGTAGGCACCGGGGCAATTAAAGGCTTTGCGATCACGACCGGTATTGGTGTGGCGACGTCAATGTTTACCGCAATCGTCGGTACCCGTGCCATCGTAAACCTGTTGTACGGCGGCAAACGCATCAACAAGCTGTCTATCTGAGGAGTGCGTTGTGGCACAGGAATATACTGTTGAACAATTAAACTACGGCCGTAAAGTCCATGACTTTATGCGCTGGGATTTCTGGGCTTTCGGCATCTCCGGGCTCCTGCTAATCCTTTCTATCGCCATTATTGGGGTAAAAGGTTTTAACTGGGGTCTGGATTTCACCGGCGGTACGGTCATCGAGATCTCGCTGGAAAAACCAGCCGATTTGGACTTGTTGCGTGGCGCGCTGGAGAAAGCTGGGTTCCAGGATCCTCTGATTCAGAACTTTGGTAGCAGTCGTGACATCATGGTGCGCATGCCACCTGCCCACGGGGAAACCGGTGGTCAGGTATTAGGCAGCAAGGTCCTTAACGTGATTAACGAAGCGACCAGCCAGAATGCCGGTGTAAAACGTATTGAGTTCGTCGGCCCAAGCGTCGGTGCGGACCTGGCTCAGAATGGTGCTTTAGCGTTGTTAGCTGCACTTATCTCCATTCTTATTTATGTCGGTTTCCGCTTTGAATGGCGTCTGGCTGCTGGTGTGGTTATTGCATTGATGCACGACGTCGTCATTACCCTGGGCGTGCTGTCGTTATTCCACATTGAGATTGACCTAACCATCGTTGCATCGTTGATGTCGGTTATCGGTTACTCACTGAACGACAGTATCGTGGTATCAGACCGTATTCGTGAGAACTTCCGTAAGATTCGTCGCGGTACACCTTATGAGATCTTCAACGTTTCTTTGACGCAGACTCTGCATCGTACGTTGATCACCTCTGGTACCACATTGGTTGTGATTCTGATGCTGTATCTCTTCGGTGGGGCAATGCTGAAAGGCTTCTCACTGACGATGCTTATCGGTGTTTCTATCGGTACTGTTTCTTCCATTTACGTCGCGTCTGCGCTGGCGTTGAAACTGGGCATGAAGCGCGAGCACATGTTGCAGCAGAAAGTGGAAAAAGAAGGTGCGGATCAGCCGTCGCTTCTACCTTAATCATCAGGTTGTAAACTGATAATAAAAACCGCAGCCATAGTGCTGCGGTTTTTTTTTCGCCTGAGCAAAAGTCTCCTGACAGTATGCTGTCAGTAGGGGCCAGGTAGACTCAATGTTGAACATCACCATTGAGGAATTAAACATGAACACTATCATCAATTGGTTTGAAATCCCGGTACAGGATCTGGAACGTGCAACAGCATTTTATGAGGCGGTTTTCGCAGCTGACTTTAAACGTGAATCAATGTCTGGAATGGAAATGGCCATCTTCCCGTACGAGGAACCGCATCCTGGTGGTGCGTTACTAAAAAGTGATGCGTTTAAGCCTTCGGCGCAGGGGACTGTGGTATATCTCCATGCCCCTGACTTAACGGCGATGCTTACTCGTGTCTCTAGCGCTGGCGGCGAATGTGTCTTTGGCCCACAGGTTTTACCTGATGATATTGGCAGTATTGCTCTAATCATTGACAGCGAAGGGAATCGTGTCGGGTTACATCAACCGGTTTGAGTACGGATATACTCAATAACCAACGCCTGCCAATTATGCTGGCAGGCAAAACATCTTCATAAATGAAGCCTATGAGCCGAAGAGCAGATCGCCTTTTTCAGATAGTACAAATTCTACGTGGGCGCCGGCTGTCGACGGCGGCGCTGCTTGCCGAGCGCCTCGAAGTATCCGAACGTACTATCTACCGCGACATTCGTGACTTGTCCCTTTCCGGTGTTCCGATTGAAGGGGAAGCTGGCTGCGGTTACCGCCTGCTTGCGGGTTATGATTTACCCCCCTTGATGTTTACCCCCTCGGAAGTGGAAGCGCTGGTTGCGGCGATACGTTTAGTGCAAACGTGGAGCGGCGAAACACTTGCACAGGCAGCGGGCACTGCTGAGGAGAAGTTGCTGGGCATACTGACGCCGCAGCGAAGAGTCGTTGCGGAGCGCTGCCGGATTATTTCTCCCGATTTTAATAAATACCCGCAGGTTAAAACCTGGTTTGATGTTTTTCACCGCGCAATCGGTGAGTTGCAGGTGCTTCATATTCACTATGCAGATGAGAAGGGACGCGCATCGAGCCGAAATGTTCATCCACTTGGGCTGACATTTTGGGGGGAAGTATGGTTGTTAGTTGCCTGGTGTGAATCGCGTAAAGATTACCGCAGTTTTCGGCTTGATCGCTGTTTGTCGGTTGATCCCACAGGGCATTATTTTTCTGAGCGCCCCGATCGTTCTTTGTCCCATTTTATCGAGTTACAGAAAAGCGAAGGATGTTTTCCAGAAACAAAAAAACCGATCGGCTAAGTGCGGATCGGTTTTTTTAATGCTTCAGACGTTTATCAGAAGTTGTAACCCACGACCAGATAACCACCCCAGCCGGTAGAGCGTACGCTGAAATCGCCGCTTCCAAAGTTCAGGCTTGCATCGTCTGACCACTGGCCACCATTGTGCCAGTAACGTGCAACGACAGAATAGTGCCAGTGATCGTAGTTCAGTGCCAAGATGTGACTAGAGGCAATAGAGTTGCTGGTACGAGCATTTTTGCCGTTATTGTCGATGAAATTGTCATCGCCCAGATCTGAACCCCAGTCAAAGTTGGTGAACCCGATGTAGCTCAGATTACCGCCCCACAGGCTAGTAATCGGCACAAAGTATTTCACTTTGAAACGGTAGCCATCCCACTCATTTTCGTTGGATGCGCCATAGTTCTGCCATTGGTATTTTGCGTACACGTTCAAAGACAGGCTCATTGGTAGGCCCGTTTCAATATCAGTACCCAGACCCATGTACCACGTGCTCTGGCGGTCAGCGTCGCTGCGACCCATATCGTAGATATAGTTGTTCGCAACGTACCACTCTTTGAATGGACCAAATGCCAGACTGGTGCCCGTCAATTTATCAATGGAGAAGCGCGGTTCGATTTCCATAAACAGTGGAGAACCGTGGTTCCAGATACCTTTTGCTGTGCTGTTACCACCGAAGAATACGGGTGCATCGATGTAACCGTAGAAGTCGAACCAATCTTTCTTAGTGAAAGCTTCATATTCCAGATAGGTATCGTTACGGATCTGCGGCCCGAAGCGGGTGTGGTAACTGCCCACAACGTTGACGCTTTGGTGCCACCAATCAGAGAGGTATTCAGTATTTTTTGCATCTTCGGCGTGAGCCGTCAAAGAGCTTGAAAGCGCCAGAACGGTGCTGACTGCCAAAATAATTTTTTTCATATTTTATGCCACTGTTTTATACATGATTCCCGTGAGGGCGGGGGGGTGATCACCTAAGGTCATCAACCATTCAGCTGGTTTATTATTGACGCACCTATTATAGAAATCCCTGCTCACAAAAATATGTTTCATTTCACATTATTGCCACATACGTAATCGATTGCGTTCACGTTTGCGTACATTCAAAACGGTCGAGATATTACCTGGTTCGTGAATTTAAGCAAATGCATGACTAGTTGTTACAGTTTTATGTGACTAAGATCACTGGATTTGATGGTGGATAAGCGGGTGTTTTCGAATTGCATCAGGAGAGATGTAACATAAAAATATAAATGTTACTGAGGAGTACCCCCGCAGATGCAGGGGCGTTGCCTATTACTGGGCTGGTAATGCTTGAGAAGGGGCAATCGGCTGGATGTCGTGGATACGCACAAAACCTAACTGCTCAGGTGAAAGACCTGAAAGAAGTAATGGAATGCTGATATCGCTCGGTGCGAGCACACTCGCGGGGGCGTTGAATTGTTGCGTGTGTACATTCACTTCCTGGTAGTTATCGGTGGTGCCTTGAATTTGACCCCATTCAACTTTGCCCGTGAAAGCGGGAAGTGGATGAGTAGACTCACCTTTAATGATCAACATTGCACGGCTGCCGTTGGCTTGTGCAGTGACGCCACTCAGAGACATTTGCAAATTACCTAATTGGCTGTTCAGGCGTGCCGGTGTGTTTGAACCGGGTAATAAATACACACCTGTTGTCGATTTGGCATTCAGCGCATTCTGCTGGGTCAGCTTGACGGTTTGGTCGGTGAGTTGTGTCATTTGTTGATTTAAAGAACCCACTTCGCTCTTCATCTGTCGCACTTCGGTTTGTTGGGCACAAGCACTGAGACTTACCAGGCTGGAAAATAAGATAATTCTTAGGTAACTATTTGTCATGACTCGATTTTCCTTAAAGTTTCATCCTGATTTAAGCGTAGCTGTTCACCAATGAAAAGTCATATTTCTCGGGATAATGTGGCATGCCTTTGTACTCCAGCCACTTCGCGGTAAACTATTGTTCATCTGAATAATCCTCCAGGACGCGCCATGCATTGCCCATTTTGTTTCGCAGTTGACACCAAAGTGATTGATTCCCGGCTTGTCGGCGAAGGGTCATCCGTGCGTCGTCGTCGTCAGTGCCTGGTTTGCAATGAACGTTTCACGACTTTTGAAGTGGCGGAGTTGGTGATGCCGCGTGTGGTAAAAAGTAATGATGTTCGTGAGCCGTTTAACGAAGACAAACTGCGTAGCGGTATTCTGAAAGCCCTGGAAAAACGTCCTGTTAGCTCGGACGACGTGGAAATGGCAGTGAACCACATTAAATCCCAGTTGCGCGGAACCGGTGAGCGTGAAGTCCCAAGCAAAATGATAGGCAATCTGGTAATGGAACAGCTTAAAAAACTCGATAAAGTGGCGTATATCCGCTTTGCTTCGGTTTATCGCAGCTTTGAAGATATCCGTGAATTTGGCGAAGAAATTGCCCGCTTACAGGATTAATGCTGATGTTGCTTGATGAAAAATTTATGGCTCGTGCGATGCAGTTAGCAAAGCGTGGCCGTTTTACCACGACGCCTAACCCAAATGTCGGCTGTGTGATTGCCAAAGACGGTGAAATCATCGGTGAAGGTTTTCACTTTCGCGCAGGTGAACCCCATGCGGAAGTGCATGCTTTACGTATGGCGGGTGAAAAAGCACGCGGCGCCACGGCGTATGTCACGCTTGAGCCTTGCAGCCATCACGGACGCACGCCGCCTTGCTGTGAAGCGTTAATTGCCGCGGGTGTTTCGCGTGTCGTTGCCGCGATGCAGGATCCGAACCCACAAGTTGCAGGCCGTGGGTTATACGCCCTGCAACAGGCAGGTATTGAAGTCAGCCATGGTTTGATGATGAATGACGCTGAGTCAATTAACCGCGGTTTCCTGAAACGAATGCGTACTGGTTTCCCGTTTATTCAACTTAAACTGGGGGCGTCTCTTGACGGGCGTACCGCGATGGCGAGCGGAGAAAGCCAGTGGATTACCTCGCCTGAGTCACGTCGCGATGTGCAACGCCTGCGAGCTCAAAGTTCAGCGATTCTGAGTAGCAATGCCACGGTTCTTGCTGATAATCCTTCATTGACTGTGCGTTGGAATGAGCTAGATGGCGCCACTCAGGCGGTTTACGTCGAAGAAAACCTGCGCCAGCCAACGCGTATTATTCTCGACCGCGAAAACTGCGTGACGCCACAACATAAAATCATCACTCAAACGGGTGAAACCTGGCTTGCGCGTTGTAACGCTGACTCACAAGAGTGGCCTGCAGGCGTCGAGCAATTTATCGTACCAGAACATAACGGCCATCTTGATCTAGTGGTGATGATGATGCTGTTGGGCAAACGTCAGATAAACTCTATTTGGGTGGAAGCGGGTCCAACACTTGGCGGCGCACTGCTTCAGGCCGGTCTTGTTGATGAGTTGATTGTCTACGTTGCGCCGAAATTATTGGGCAACGATGCGCGTGGCTTGTGTAACCTGCCAGGGCTTGAAAAATTAGCCGATGCGCCCGAGTTTAGCTTTAGTGAGGTCCGTCAGGTCGGCCCCGATTTGTGCCTGCATTTGACGCCGCGATACGCTGGCTTGTAAAACGTAAGCAGGCACGAAAAGATTGTGATAAAATCCGCCCCCCTAGTTGCGGGGCTAAACAGAACCCGTAAAGGAAGATTATGAACATCATTGAAGCCGCCGTTGCTACTCCAGACGCTCGCGTCGCCATCACCATCGCGCGTTTTAACAATTTCATCAATGACAGCCTGCTTTCCGGTGCAATTGACGCCCTGAAACGTATCGGTCAGGTTAAAGATGAAAATATCACCGTGGTCTGGGTTCCGGGTGCTTATGAACTGCCACTGGCGGCTGACGCTTTGGCAAAAACAGGTCGTTATGATGCAGTGATTGCGCTGGGTACCGTTATTCGTGGCGGCACAGCTCACTTTGAATATGTTGCTGGCGGTGCTAGCAATGGCCTGGCACATGTTGCTCAGGAAAGTGGTATTCCAGTCGCCTTTGGCGTGCTGACCACTGAAAGTATTGAACAAGCCATCGAACGCGCTGGCACAAAAGCCGGTAACAAAGGTGCAGAAGCTGCACTGACCGCGCTTGAAATGATTAATGTATTGAAAGCCATCAAGGCCTGATTTTTTGTAAGGGGAAATCTGTGAAACCTGCTGCTCGTCGCCGTGCCCGTGAGTGTGCCGTTCAGGCGCTTTACTCCTGGCAGTTATCTCGAAATGACATCGCTGATGTCGAATACCAGTTCCTGGCTGAACAGGACGTCAAAGACGTTGACGTTAACTACTTCCGCGAACTGTTGATCGGGGTGGCTACTAACAGCGCGTATCTGGATGGGCTAATGAAGCCTTATCTGTCTCGCCAGCTCGAAGAGTTGGGTCAGGTAGAAAAAGCGGTTCTGCGTATCGCACTGTTTGAGCTTTCCAAACGTGATGACGTGCCATACAAAGTGGCGATTAACGAAGCCATCGATCTTGCGAAAACCTTCGGTGCCGAAGACAGCCACAAGTTCGTGAATGGTGTTCTTGATAAAGCTGCTCCGCATATTCGTCCCCGCAAAAAGTAATCTTCAGGCCGGTTAATTCCGGCCTGTTCTTTATTCTGTATCCGTTAGCATTCGCGTTGCAGCCAAAATCCCTGCAGCTCGAAGAATGGCGGCTATATTCAGAGGCATAACGCATGGCATGCGGTGAGTTTTCCTTAATTGCCCGTTATTTTGATCGCGTAAGCAGTTCCCGCCGCGATGTGGAAACCGGAATTGGCGATGATTGTGCATTGCTAACGGTAGCCGAAAAGCAGGTCCTCGCGATCAGTACCGATACACTTGTCTCGGGCATTCATTTCTTGGCTGATATTGACCCTCGCGATTTGGGTTACAAAGCGCTGGCGGTAAATTTAAGCGATCTGGCCGCAATGGGCGCTGACCCTGCCTGGTTGACGCTAGCCATTACCCTTCCTGAAGTCGATGAAAGCTGGCTTGAAGCCTTCAGCGATAGTCTGTTTGAACAACTCGAATACTACGATATGCAGCTAATTGGCGGCGACACAACACGTGGGCCACTTTCTATGACACTTGGCATTCATGGTCTGGTACCGGTTGGCCGTGCGCTTAAACGCAGCGGTGCGCGTATTGGTGACTGGATCTATGTCACTGGCACGCCAGGTGATAGTGCTGCTGGGTTGGCTATTTTACAGGATCGTTTAACCGTCAAAGATGCCGTACACGCGGCATATCTGAAGCAACGCCATTTGCGTCCAACGGCTCGAATTTTACACGGCCAGGCACTGCGAGATCTGGCGAGCAGCGCAATTGATCTTTCTGACGGGTTAATTTCCGATTTGGGTCATATCCTTAAAGCCAGTGAATGTGGCGCGCGCGTTGATCTCGACGCTTTGCCATATTCTGATGCCGTGAAAGCGAATGTCAGTGCTGATCAAGCTCAGCGATGGGCACTTTCTGGTGGCGAAGATTACGAACTGTGCTTTACCGTGCCAGAAATAAATCGTGGCGCGCTGGACGTGGCAATCGGCAATCTTGGTGTTCCGTTTACCTGTATAGGTCAGGTGGGGCCTGCGTCAGAAGGGCTACAGTTCTTGCAAAATGGCAAACCGGTAACACTGGATTTAAAAGGATACGACCACTTTGCCTCGCACTAAAGATGTGGCTAAAAGCCGTCTCAAGCTCAGCAATCCGTGGCATTTGCTCGCCACCGGATTTGGTAGCGGGCTAAGTCCGATTATGCCAGGTACCGCGGGTTCGCTCGCGGCGATCCCGTTCTGGTATTTGATGACCTTACTGCCGTGGCAACTCTACTCCATGGTCATTATGCTCGGTATTTGTATCGGGGTTTACCTCTGCCACCAGACCGCGCGTGATATGGGCGTTCATGACCACGGCAGCATCGTGTGGGATGAGTTCATCGGCATGTGGATAACCCTGATGGCGCTGCCAATCAACGACTGGCGCTGGGTGGCAGCAGGCTTTGTGATTTTCCGTATCCTTGATATATGGAAGCCGTGGCCAATCCGCTGGTTTGACCGCAACATTCACGGCGGAATGGGGATCATGGTGGATGATATCGTCGCGGGTGTTATTTCTGCGGGGGT
>DATERH010000110.1:0-16330 GCA_035271785.1 Buttiauxella sp. | reverse complement strand
GGATTAAATGCAGTTATACTTACGCCCTAATTTTATCCCCAACGATACGGCTGCTTTAACGTCATGGCAGCCCTTAGAAAAAAGTAAGGTATCCCGGTGAATATTCAGGCACTTCTCTCAGATAAAGTCAGTCAGGCACTGATTGCCGCAGGTGCGCCTGCGGATTGCGAACCACAAGTTCGTCAGTCAGCAAAAGTTCAGTTCGGCGACTATCAAGCTAATGGCGTGATGTCAGTTGCGAAATCACTGGGCAAGCCACCACGACAAGTCGCAGAGTTGGTGATTGCTAATCTGGATTTGACCGGTATTGCCAGCAAAGTTGAAATCGCCGGCCCTGGTTTTATCAACATTTTCCTCGCCCCAGAGTTCCTGGCGAAAAATGTCGATGCGGCGGTGGCTTCTGAACGCGTTGGCGTCGATACCGTGACGCCACAAACCATCGTGGTGGATTACTCCGCACCGAACGTGGCAAAAGAGATGCACGTTGGTCATATCCGTTCCACCATCATTGGTGACGCGACGGTACGCACGCTGGAATTCCTCGGCCATAAAGTTATCCGCGCCAACCACGTCGGCGACTGGGGCACGCAGTTCGGGATGCTTATCGCCTATCTCGAAAAACAACAGCAGGAGAACGCGGGTGAAATGGCGCTGGCTGACCTCGAAGAGTTCTACCGTGCTGCCAAGAAACACTACGACGAAGACGATGCCTTTGCAGAACGCGCACGCGGTTACGTCGTAAAACTGCAAGGTGGCGACGAATACTGCCGTGAGATGTGGCGCAAGCTTGTCGACATCACCATGACGCAGAACCAGCAAACCTACAATCGTCTGAACGTCACGCTGACCCGTGATGATGTGATGGGCGAAAGCCTGTACAACCCAATGCTGCCGGGCATTGTGTCTGACCTTAAAGCTAAAGGGTTGGCGGTAGAAAGCGAAGGCGCAACCGTTGTGTTCCTCGACGAATACCAAAATAAAGACGGCGATCCGATGGGCGTCATCATCCAGAAAAAGGATGGTGGCTACCTGTACACCACAACCGATATCGCGTGCGCGAAGTACCGTTATGAAACCCTGCATGCTGACCGCGTGCTGTATTTCATCGACTCCCGTCAGCATCAGCATCTAATGCAGGCATGGACCATTGTGCGTAAAGCCGGTTACGTGCCTGAGTCCGTAACCCTGGAACACCAGATGTTCGGCATGATGCTGGGTAAAGACGGCAAGCCGTTCAAAACCCGTTCCGGCGGCACGGTAAAACTGACCGATCTGTTGGACGAAGCGATGGAACGTGCTCGTAGCCTCGTTGCCCAGAAAAACCCGGATATGCCTGCAGAAGAACTGGAAGCGCTGGCAAAATCTGTTGGTATCGGTGCTGTGAAATATGCCGATCTGTCAAAAAGCCGCACCACTGACTATATCTTCGATTGGGACAACATGCTGGCGTTCGAAGGCAACACTGCTCCGTACATGCAGTATGCCTACACGCGTGTGCTGTCTGTGTTCCGTAAAGCGGATATTGATGAAGCTGAGCTGCTGAAAGCGCCAGTGGTAATCACTGAAGACCGCGAAGCGCAACTGGCGGCACGTCTGCTCCAATTCGAAGAAACACTGAACGTTGTTGCGCGTGACGGTACGCCACATGTGATGTGTACTTATCTGTACGATGTTGCTGGTCTGTTCTCTGGCTTCTACGAACACTGTCCTATTCTGGCGGCTATTACCGCCGAGGCGCGTAACAGCCGTCTGAAACTGGCTCTGCTGACAGCTAAAACGCTGAAGCTAGGTCTGGATACACTGGGTATCGAAACCGTAGAACGGATGTAATCATTCAAGGCCAGCCGCATTGTGCGGCGAACCTGCTTGGTACCCAAAATCATTCAGGATACATCGCGGAAGCAAGCGAGCGAATCCCGCAGAGCTTACACAAGTAAGTGATGCGGGTGAGCGAAGGTAGTCAACAAAGATCTTGAAGAGATGATGAGTAAAATCACTTCAACGAATAATTCCACGTGCTGAATGCGCAAAAAACTGATCAAAAATAGCAGCAATAGAGAAATCGCCTAGCGCTGACTTCACCGCTACCTTTACCTCATCAATCGATAAAGACTGCTGATACAGCATGCTGTAAAACGAATGCACAAAATCCTGCTGCCGGGTATCTAATGCCAGAAAAGCTTGTGCATTAACATCTATGCCGGTGGGGCCCGCATGATTACCGTGAGCCATCACGAATGGCGGAATATCCTGCACCACGCCAGACTGATCGGTAATCCTTGAATGTGCACCTATCACGCAAAACTGGTGAATAGCACACAAAAATCCAACCTGTGCCCCATCACCCAGGACAACATGCCCAGCCAACCCGCTGTTATCGCCCATCAACGTGCCATTACCCACCACGCAGTCATGGCCGATGTGCACGCCACTGAGAAAGCGGTTGTCATCACCAATCAGGGTCATACCTTGCCCCTGGATTGTGCCGCGATGAATTGTGGCTTTATGACCAATCTGATTACGGTCGCCAATCACCACCGTCGTAGGTTCATTCGCGTATTTAAGGTCCTGATTGACTTCACCTATTGAAGTATATTGACCAATAGTATTGTCGCGCCCAATAGTCGTGAGGCCATTAATGACCGAATGTGAACCGACTGTCGTCCCTTCACCAATCACTACACCTGCGGAGATAACACAAAACGGGCCAATGTTCACGTGAGCACCGAGCACAACACCTGGCTCAACCACACTGTTACTGGCAACCCGTGCTAACGGGGAAATTAACATCAAATTTTTCCTGATGAAGGCACAACGCAAACAACGCCATCATCGGTAAATTATTAATCCAGAGTATGGATCAACAAGCAGGAGTAGATGAAAGGGAAGCTTTGCTTCGCCATTCGAATATCGTTAAGGGGATTACACCAGTGGAAGGCTTATCGACTGTGGGAATAATAATGAAATACTTAGCACATTTCGCTATTTATTTATTATTAAATATCTGGAACTTCGTAGTCACGACGTGCTTGTTTGATTTAATGATGATTTGCAGGCCCAGTACCCCAGGCCTGCGTTGTGTACTTACAGATAAATGCGCAAATACTCGCCCAGGCACAGAATCGCCATTGCCTGGCCATATGGCATAGAGGTCAGTGGGATCTGGCGATAAAACTCCAGATTACTGCCCATACCGGTACCGAATGAAACCTGCAACAACTCCCCTTCTGGCGAGATGTTTTTCACGATACCCTTCATCGCCTTTTCCGCTACTTCTGTATACTCTTTGCCGATATAGCGTTTACGGATACCTTTTAGGATCCCGTAGGCAAAGCCTGCCGTCGCTGACGCTTCCAGATACGAGTTCGGATCATCAAGCAATGTGTGCCACAAGCCGCTGTCGTCCTGACATTTCGCCAATGCAGCAACCTGGCTTTCCAACACCTGTACCAGATAACGACGCACTGCGTTATTTTCCGGTAAATCCACCAGCTCAAGGAAGTCAGGAATAACAATGGTCAGCCAACTGTTGCCGCGCGCCCAACGTGCCTGAGCAAAATTATGATTGCCTTCGTAATTCCAACCGTGGAACCACAGCCCTGTTTCCCGGTCCATCAAATTCTGAACGTGCAGCAGGAATTGATATGTCGCTTCTTCGACATATTCTGGGCGATTGAGCAGTTTGCCAATTTTCGCCAGCGGTAACACGGTCATCATCAGCGTGTCGTCCCACATTTGCTGATGGTTCTCTTCTGCCAGCGTAATGTGCTGCATGCCGCCGTGTTCGGTACGTGGCATGTCATACATCGCCCACTCCGCCCAGCTTTCCAGCCACGGTAACATAGCAGGGTCACGCGTCTCTTCGTAGCGATAGGCCAGCGTCAAGAATGGTGCCATCGTATTGACGTTTTTAGTGGTCGCCCCTTCAGCAAAACGGTCTGTGAACCAGTTATCAATAATCTCACACATATTCTTATCGCCAGTCTGACGATAATATTGATAGATGCCGTACAAACCGACGCCGTGAGTCCATTCCCAACCAGCCCAACCTTTGGTATCAATGACTCGTCCGTCATCAAGACGCAGCAAGAATTGACCCGTTTCATCCTTAATATTAATCAGATTATCCGTTACCTTGTGGATCAGTGTTTTAAGCTCATCCCGGGCAATAAAATGCTCCGGCTGGCACAGTAAAGGGCTGTGTTTGACGGGATAAATAATCATTAACTTAACCTCTGTTATGTATTCAATTTTGTTGCTGCAGCCTATTTTAACGATGGGGCCGCAGGTTTATTACGATTGAGATAACCAATATTGTTGTTGCCCCACAGTGTGTCGTAAGGCATGCCTGCCAGCAGTTCGACAGTCGCACGAGCTTCAGGAGTAATTGCTTCTGGTACCGCACGGCCAGCCGCACGCATCTTCGCTGTTTCTTCACGTAACACACTGTGAGTTTGCAGATTCAATTTGAAGAGCAGAGAAATCAGGAAACCACAGGTCAGTACCGCGACGGTACCGAAACTCAGAATCATCAGAATGGTATGGCTTACTGCTGGCGGCTGCGTTGCCTGCCCGGAAACAAAACCGGAAAACTGCATCACGATTCCCACCAGCATCACCGCACCCGCTTGAGAAGCTTTACGCGTCAGGGTCATAATCCCTGCGAAGATACCTTCCCGACGTTGACCGGTAATCACTTCATCAACATCAGCAATGTAAGTATAGATATTCCACGGTACATAGTTGATACCGCCACGCCCCACGCCAGCAAACGCTGAAACCAGCAACAGTAAGGAGAAAACGTCGCTTAACCCGGCGTAATACAGCACCGCGAAAGAAATAGAGCTCAGACCAAACAACGTCACCACTAAACGGTAAGAGGGAGCAGGACCGTACTTAATACACAGCGGGATCATGCCGATAACCGCGATAAATTGCAGAATGGCCATCGTGCCCATCAGGCTGGAAGCCACGGATGCACTTTGCATCAGCACAAACACTACGTAGTAGGTAAACACGGCGTTGAATACGTCCTGTGCGATGTAGCCACCCAGATACATACCAAGGTGCTGGCGGAAAATCTTCACTCGTAGTGTTGAGGTGAGCTCAACGTGCAGACGTTTCATGCTCTGTGCAAAGGTCAGGTTTTTCTTTTCTTCTTCAGCACGCAGCGCAGCTTCCGTCCATTCGCTGCGTGGACGTTCCCAGGTAAAGAACCACACCAGGGTCAGTACAATGGCGCAAATCGTGGCGAAGACCAGGCTTGAATAGAAGAAGGAAATCGCGTTGTCTTTACCAAAGTGATTTAACAAAATACCCGGCAGGAACGCTGCAAGAATTGCCGAGAGCTGCGCCATTGAGATACGCGCACCGGAGAATTTGGTTTTCTGTTTGAAGTCATCAGTCATTTCCGGTACCAGTGTTTCGTAAGGCACCAGAATCATGGTGTAGACCACGTCAAAAATCAGATAGGTTACCAGGTAGTACCAGTAACTCATCTCGCCAACCCACATGAAGCTGTAGCTAAATACCAGTGGGATACCGAGCAAAATAAAGAACTTACGGCGACCGAAACGCTTACCCAGCCAGGTCGAACCAAAGTTATCTGTCAGAAAGCCCATCAACGGACTGACAACCGCATCAAGCACCCTGGCCATGGCGAAAATGAATGTCGCCTCAATCGGAGTAAGGCCACAAAAAGTAGTATAGAAATAGAGCAACCACGCAGCGGTTAACGCCGTTGTCCCTGCACCGAGGAAATCCCCCGATCCATAGGCAAGGTAGTTTGCCAATCCTATCTTACGTGTTTTCATTATCGTCAAACCCAAAGCAACAGTATAGGAGATTGCACGTCCGGGCACGTTTCAGTACCTGCGAGAACCTTAGGGGCTTAAGGTAAAATGACCGGGCAATTGATACCTTTCCATTTTTGCCATAGCTCACCAGATGCTGGCAAAATCACAAAGGGTCTCGGCATCCGCATCACCGATTTATAAAACAAGGGTTTGTTTTTATCAAAAGAAGGGACTGGAAATGAGATACAGAAAAGAAAAAGCCGCACAAAATGCGGCCTTTAGGGTCAGTGATAATTAACGATAACCTGATTACTACGGACTTTTAACGGTGGGAACAGGGATCCGCCACCGGGGACTTCCCAAACAAAACGCAGTGGTTCGTTTGCCGCAACATTGGTTAGCCCGCGCGTATTACCACTCTGTCCATCTAGCTCAACGCAACGTGTCACCGAGCATAATCTAACCAGCAATCCCGAGGGTGTCGGCCCAATCAACTCATAGCGCCAGGCGATCAGCGTCATTACGCCATTTACCGGTTGTGACGGAGCGAGTGCACGTGAAGATGCGGCGACACCACGGTGGCTGAGGGTAGCACCTGGGCCACTTGCCTGCCATGCCCCTTCTCCAGCAGCATGGGTCATAAAAGGTAAAAAAATCAGTATTAACAGGCGGATCATTATTTCGCTCCGATAGTCGCAGTCATTCGGATGTTGCGATTCTCAGAAAGCTCAAGGCTTGAAAGCACTATTAGTTGCGGCAAACTACGGCGTAAGAAACGGGCCAGAAGTGGCCGCAACGCGTGGTTCACCAACAATACAGGTGGTGCACCGAGCATCTCCTGGCGCTTCAGGGCATCTTGAGCCTGCTCAAGCAAACGATCGGCAAGCCCCGGTTCAAGCCCACCACCACCTTGCAATGCTTGCAATAACAAGCGTTCCAGCGCGGCATCAAGGCCAATGACCTGCACTTCGCCGGTACCCGGGAACCACTGCTGGGTAATCGCACGGCCAAGTGCTACGCGCACCACCGAGGTTAATTCATGCGGGTCATTCTGCACTGGCGCGTGTTCTGCCAACGTTTCCAGAATGGTACGCATATCGCGAATCGGGACTTTTTCGGCCAGTAGGTTTTGCAACACTTTATGCAGCGTGGTTAGCGTCACTACGCCCGGCACCAGATCTTCTGTCAGCTTTGGCATATCTTGCGAGACGCGGTCGAGCAGTTGCTGCGCTTCCTGGCGGCCAAACAACTCTGGTGCAAACTGCCCAATCAGATGGTTAAGGTGTGTGGCGACAACAGTACTGGATTCCACGACCGTAAACCCTTGAATTTGCGCCTGTTCTTTTAACGCACTTTCAATCCAGGTGGCCGCAAGACCAAAGGCAGGATCAATGGTTGCTTCACCAGGCAGCGTGCCTGCGGCAGTGCCAGGGTTGATGGCAAGCCAACGTCCAGGATAAGCATCGCCGCTGCCAATTTCGACACCTTTCATCAGAATGCGATAGCGCGCGGGCGGCAAATCCATGTTGTCACGGATATGCACCACCGGCGGCAGGAACCCCATATCTTGCGCGAATTTCTTACGAATACTCCGGATACGCCCTAACAGTTCGCCGTCTTGCTGGAAATCGACCATGGGAATTAAGCGATAGCCCACTTCCATGCCGAGTGAGTCTTCCAGTTGCACATCATTCCATGTCGCCTCAACCGCCTGCTGATTTTCCTGCGGTTTGACTGGCGCTGCAGGCTTAGCGGGGGCTTCCAATTGTCGACCGCGCATCCACCAGGCAAGAGACAGCAATGCCACAGTGAACAGCAGGAAAACAAAGTTTGGCATCCCAGGGACCATACCGAGCAAACCTAGCACGCCTGCACTGAGCATCATCACGCGCGGGTTGTTGAACAGTTGGGTCACCATCTGCTCGCCGACGTCTTGGTCAGTGGCTACACGGGTGACAATTACGCCCGCCGCCGTTGAAATAACCAACCCCGGAATTTGTGCGACCAGCCCATCACCGATAGTCAGCAGCGTATAGGTTTCAGCCGCAGCACCCACAGGCATATCATGTTGCAATACCCCCACCAACAGGCCGCCGATCACGTTAATGGCCATGATCATCAGCCCGGCAACGGCATCGCCACGCACGAACTTACTGGCACCGTCCATTGATCCGTAGAAATCCGCCTCTTGGGTGACTTCAGAGCGGCGTTTTTTTGCCTCTTCTTCACCGATAAGCCCAGCATTCAGATCGGCATCAATGGCCATCTGTTTCCCTGGCATCCCATCCAACACAAAACGTGCCCCGACTTCGGCAATACGCCCGGCACCTTTGGTGATAACCATAAAGTTAATGATAACGAGGATGATGAACACCACGATGCCGATGGCAAAGTTGCCCCCTACCAGGAAGTGGCCGAAGGCTTCAACCACTTTACCTGCCGCAGCACCACCAGTATGACCATCCATCAAAATGATACGTGTTGAGGCGACGTTCAGCGCAAGGCGTAGTAGCGTGGTAAACAGCAAAATGGTGGGGAATGCGGCGAACTCCAGGGTTTTCTGGGTGAACATTGCCACCAGGAGCACCATTATCGACAGCGCAATGTTAAACGTGAACAGCAAATCCAGTACAAACGCGGGGAGCGGCAGTACCATCATCGACAAGATCAGCAGGATAAGTATCGGCCCGGCAAGGATTTGCCATTGCCCAGATTTCATACTGGCAGGCAGACGCAACGTAGCGAGCAGATTAGCCATCGGAGTCCTTCTCATTTGCAAAGTCCAGCGCCTCAGGCACCGGTAGATTTTCAGGTTTTTTCGGGGTTAAACCGCCAGCAACACGCCAGCGACGCAGCTGCCATACCCACGCCAGCACTTCTGCCACCGCGGAATACAACTGCCCGGGAATTTGTTGACCAATTTCGGCATGGCGATATAACGCACGAGCCAACGGAGGCGCTTCCAACACCGGAATACGGTGCTCGTTGCCAATTTCACGGATGCGAAGTGCGACCAGGCCCGCGCCTTTCGCTAATACTTTGGGTGCAGCCATTTTGTTTTCGTCATACTGCAACGCCACCGAATAGTGCGTCGGGTTGGTGACAATCACATCGGCTTTTGGGACATCTGCCATCATACGGCGGCGCGCCATAGCCCGCTGTTGCTGACGAATACGGCCTTTAACGTGCGGATCACCTTCTTGCTGCTTATATTCGTCACGAATATCCTGGCGACTCATGCGCAGTTTTTTCAGGTTGCTGAAAATCTGGAAAAACACGTCAAAGCCAACCATCGGCGTTAACCCCAGCACAATCAGTAGGGCACACACCGCCACCATATTTAGCGCGTGACTTAAAGCCGTCAACAGGGGCTCACTCATCAGCCGCATCATCTCGGGCCATTTGTGCAGCAAATACCAGGCCGTAACACTGCCGACGAGCACAGCTTTAAGGATGGCTTTAAGTAATTCTGATCCAGCCTGTGCCGAAAACATTCTCCCTAACCCAGCAATAGGGTTCATTTTGCTGAACTTAAACTGTATCGATTTGCCGCTAAATAACAGGCCACCCAGCAGCATTGGGGCGGCAATCGCTACGATGACCAACCCAAAAATCAATGGCAGCAAGGCCCACACGGCCTGTTTAATTAACAAGCTGATTTGGCTAACAATAAGTTGCGGGTCGTTAATAATGCTGTGGTCAAAGTGCAAACCTGTCGACAGCATCGCCCCCAGTTGCCGCGCCAGCGGCTCGCCTCCCATCCAGATAATGCTTATTCCCGCCAGCAACATCAGCAGTGAGGTTAATTCACGGGAACGGGGGATTTGCCCATCTTCTCGCGCTTTTTCAAGTCGGTGGGCTGTGGGGGATTCTGTTTTATCGTCGCTTTCTTCTGACACGCGTCACACTCAGGCCAATCAGGAAGGGTGATAGTGCCAGAAATAGAATCAACTAATGCTCAGAATAGCCGTGTGAATAGATGTGTTTTCAGCTATTTGTCCCCTTTAAGTACCGTGCAGTTACGGTAGCAGCTCAAAAAACAAGCATTAGAAAATATTTTTACTTACAAAAAATAGAAATATTACATGAAAAATAATTATTTCTGTTATTTTCTCTAAACACATTTACGTCATGGATCTTTCACCCCAAATAGATCATTTGAATAAATATTATTAATCGCGCAATTCCAAAGCATAATTACACGACCATTAAAAAAACACTTTTATGACAACAAGTATTAGATATAATGCGCAAAACCTCGAACCTCCGATAATAAATATTAAGTTTTACTTATATTATCATTAAGCAATAGCGTTTCTTAGCAGCATATATTTCTCACCCTACGCAAGACGACTTATATTATTCAATCACTATTACGTTGTAGTATTCACTCATATGGAGATGTTTAAATGTCAATCAAGAAGTATGCGTTACTCGTTGCGCTAATGGCCGCTTCTACTGGCAATGCTTATGCTGCGGAAATGAATGCGGGCGCCATTCATTTCACCGGTTTAATTATTGAGCCAAGTTGCACCATTGAGGGTGATAATGGTACCGAGCAAACCGTACCGTTAGGGACCTACCCTACTAGCCTTTTTACCACTCCCGGTACTGAAAGCGAATTAACTCCGTTTTCGATTAAACTGGTCGATTGCCCGCTGAAAAGCGACGGTTTGGCTTCCGTGCAATTGACCTTTAATGGCCAAACTACACTTACCGGCTCCTCCACACTATTGGATGTCAGTAAACTCACGACTTCCGCCGATCAAGCAGCAGAAGGCATAGGTATCGCCATCAGTCCGGCAGATTTCCCCAACGTTTTCATTGAAATGGATGGAACCGAGGGCCACTCTTATATTGAGCTTCCTGTCAGAGTCGAGGATAAGATCATTTTAAACTACTATGCACGATACAAATCATTCGCAGCTGCAGCAGACATTAAAGCAGGTGCAGCAGACGGAGATTTGACAGTAAACATTCTGTATCATTAATAAATACCCATGATGAATATATGAAATTAATATTCATCATGGGTTAAACATTCAATTTATTTATTATCATTTCAAGGCAACCAGCCAGGTTAAACCTTGGCTGATTGCTCTATCGTCAAGCATACGGAATACAGGTTTCATCATGCGTCTTCCATTATATTCTTTGTTATTTCTTCCTTTAATATTTATCGTTGAAAGCCATGCTGCTGGGATACAAATTGGCAGAACACGTCTCATCTATGAAGAAAGTAAAAAAGAGATCTCTTTACCGCTGGTCAATAGCGAGAAAGAGCTTCCCTGGCTTATTCAGTCATGGACTGATACTGGCGATGGTCAAACTCGAGGTCCATTTATTGTTACCCCTCCTCTGTTCCGGCTGGATGCACAAAAAGAGCAAAGCTTACGCATAGCCTGGAACGGAACACCTTTGCCAAAAGACCGTGAATCGCTGTTCTACATAAACGTTCGCACCATTCCTGCAACGGCTAAAGACGAAGGCAATAAAAACGTTCTGCGGTTGATTTATAAAACACGACTGAAATTATTCTGGCGTCCTGAAGGGCTGCCAGAAACGCCGACGGAAACCTGTAAGAACCTTCGTTTCACCCGTAGCGGTAAGCAGTTGACCATCATTAACGACGGGGCGTTTTACAGCGTGTTCGATAACCTTCAGTTGGGTGGAGCAAAGCTGGATAAAGCCGATCTTATTGCACCCAAATCACGAGTAGAACTTGCTGTTGCGCAGAGTGTTAACGGGCAAAACGTGAGTTGGCGCTGCATTACGGACTACGGAAGTGCTTCGGAAAAATACATGACCTCACTGTCACAGGAATAACACAACACTATGACTAATGGACTATGTCACTCACATAACCGAAAACTGTGGCGGTTAAATCCCATCTTGCGCTGTCTGAGTGGCGTTTTGCTTGTGCTTTCCAGTCACGCGCAGGCTCGCGACTACGCATTTTCACCTTCATCTTTAGAGGGTGATGCTTTGATGACGCAAGACATTGATCTATCTCTCTTTTCAAAGCCCAATGCACAGCTACCCGGCGTATACCCCTCCAGGATAATGATCAACGACGTCCGCCTGGATGACGAAAACATCACCTACCTGAGCGGTGAAAATGGCTCGTTGCAACCGCAACTGACGCCAGACATGCTTCGCAAGTGGGGAATAAATGTTGATAAATATGAAAATCTCGCCCAGCAAAACGTCGGCGCGCCGCTAGCTGAACCCTTGGGGCACTATATTCCTCAGGCCAGCGCAATTCTGGATTTTACGTTAATGACGTTACGGTTAAGCATCCCTCAGGCCGCGGTTACCTCATTAAGTCAGGATTACATTGATCCCTCCCGCTGGGACGATGGGGTATCAACAGCGTTTATGGATTACGCCTTTTCCAGCTCGCAAAGTGAGGATGAGCAGCACGACACCGACTCAAACCAGTACCTTAATCTGCGCAGCGGCGCCAATCTTGGCGGCTGGCGTTTACGTAATTACTCGACCTGGAGTCAATCCGACGACACCCACTCCTGGGAGGCGATCAGCACCTATTTACAGCATGATATTAATACCCTGAAAGCACAGTTCACAGCCGGGGAGAGTAGTACTCGGGGGGAGGTTTTCGATAGCCTGCAATATAGTGGTGTGAATATTGCCTCAGACGAAGAGATGTTGCCCTACAACCAGCGTGGTTTCGCGCCCATTATCCGGGGCATTGCCAGCTCCAATGCCGAAGTTTCCGTGCGCCAGAATGGCTATATCATCTATCAGCAAAACGTCGCTCCGGGTGCTTTTGAGATTAGCGATTTGTATTCGACGACGAACAGCGGAGATCTTGAGGTCACGGTCAAGGAGGCCGATGGTACCGAACATCGCTTTACTCAGCCCTACTCAAGCGTAGCGGTCATGCTACGCCCTGGAAACTTGAAGTTCGAAATGACTGCGGCGCGTTATCGCGCCGACAGCGGCAGCGATCAAAATGAACCCATCTTTGCCCAGGGAAGCGCCATTTATGGTCTGAACAATGCGATCACATTGTTTGGCGGTGTGACGGCAGCAGAAGATTATCAGGCAATAAATGCGGGTGCCGGTATCGCGCTGGGGCCAGTAGGGGCTTTATCTGCTGATGTCACCGCCGCGAAAACCCAACTCGACAATGACGACCAAAGTAGCGGGCAGTCATACCGCCTGCTCTACTCCGGTAAAATTGATGAGACGGGTACTAACTTTACGCTGGCGAGCTATCGCTATTCCACCAGCGGTTATTACAGCTTTGCTGACGCTAACCAAAAATATGACGAACATGAAGACTCACTGCTGTTTCGTTACAACAAGCGCAACCGTCTTCAGGCCAGCATCAGTCAAAATCTGTCGGGCGTAAGCCTGTACCTGAACGGTTATCAGCAAGATTACTGGGGAACATCGCAAAAGGAGAGCAGCCTTTCGGCGGGTATTAATACGGTCATCGAAGGGATCAGTTTCCATCTGGCTTATACCTACAGCAAAGTTAACGATGAAGAAAGTGACCGAATGGCCTCATTCGGTTTGAGTGTGCCGCTGAGTAAATGGCTGCCAAACGCCTGGAGTAGCTACAACTTGAGCAATAGTAAAGGTGGCTACACACGGCAAAATATTGGGCTAAATGGCACATTGCTTGACGATCAACGACTCAGCTACTCTTTGCAGCAAAGCCATTCGAACCATGATGGTGAGGATACCAGTAGCGTATACGGTAGCTATCGTTCGCAGTACGCCAACCTGAACGCAGGTTATTACGCCTCATCTGACAGCTCCCGACAACTAAACTATGGCATTAGCGGTGCGGTTGTTGCACACCCTTATGGTGTCACGCTAGCCCAACCATTAGGTAACCAATTTGCAATCGTAAACGCCAACGATGCTTCGGGCGTGCGTTTTCAGAATCAACGGGGAATCCAGACTGACTGGCAAGGTAATGCAGTCATCCCGTCATTGACTCCTTATCAGAAAAACCGCATCCGTATCGATACCACCAGCCTGCCGGAAAATGTCGATACCAGCGAAACAGCCGTCACCGTTATTCCGTCACGGAATGCCGCCGTCGTTGCCAGCTTTGATGCGCACGTTGGCTATCGCGCCATGATTAAACTGACGCGCCCTGACGGCAAAACGGTTCCCTTTGGTGCCATTGCCACCGCACTTTCACCGGTGGTTAGCGGTATCGTTGACGATACCGGAACGCTCTATCTGGCAGGCGTTCCGGATACTTTTCAGATACAGGTTAAATGGGGCAATGCCCAGAGTCAGTTGTGTACTGCCAATATATCTTCACTTTCAACACAACCCACCTCCGCCAGTGCCGGGATCCGTTTCATCAGTGCTTTATGCCAGCAGGAATAACATCATGTTCAACTTAATGAAAAGACTCTACGTGCCTTTGTTATCTGGTCTGGTTATCTGCCTGATACATTTTCCCGCACAATCAGCAGTCACGGTGCTGACTGATTGTTTCAGTGCTCCGCAGGATTATTACCTCACTTATAATCGTGAACTGGCGGCGAGTGAGAATACTGCCAACAAAGAAATTGAGGAGATGGATCATTTGGCAGGCAACGGCGCTGATATGGAAGCCAACTGCGTATGCCCAAGGAATATGAATGCATCCACACCAGTCTATGAACTCACCCTCGCAGGAAGCCCGCTTAATCCTGGCGTCAGCGGCTACGGCATTTTGACCGACAAAATCGATGTCGACATTGATGGCTACACCGACGCCGCCAATTCCCCTGAAGGGGCAGGATTACTCAGTTTAAAAATTAATGAATACCCCACTCAGCGCTCATCCATGCCAAAACAGATTGATGATATCAAAACCACTGAAGGCACCGCCAATGTGTGCAACACGGATACTCGCCCAGAAGGGGCAGCTTCCATAAAACGAAAATTCAGGTGGAGTGTGATTGGCGTGACCTTGTATATCAAGAAACCGATTCTGGGCATCGAAACCATACCCTCGACGCTGGTCGCGCAAAATTATGCTTGCCTCTATTTCGGCTCTGGCAATTGCGATGTCAATCGTGCACAACAGGTATCCAACATCTGGTTAAGCGGGTCATTGTCAGCCCCCTTAAGTTGTACTATCAATGAAGGGAGTATCATTGAAGCCGAACTAGGTAATATCGTCAGCTCGCAATTTGTGACCGTAGGCCAACCACCCCAGGGATATACTCTTAAAGAGGTTGATATCTCCTACCACTGCGACGATAACGCCGTAGGAAATGAGGACCGGATTAAACTGACGCTGACCGCCGATCAGGGGGTCGTTGAGGGCAGCGACTCGCTCATTGCAAAAATGATCGGCAGAGATGACATTGGCGTCCGAATCTTTAATGAAAAGAGCCAGAACGTCCCACTTGATGGCACCTTTGAATTTGAGGTACCGATGGACGAACAAGGAAATGGGGCAATCAAAATTAAGGCCGCACCTGTTAGCACCAGCAGTAAAAAACCTGAACATGGCGAATTTGAAGGCAACGTCACGATAAAAATGGATATTCGTTAATCACTATTCATTAATCAAAACAGCATTCGTGCAGGGAGTTTCCCTGCACGATACCGACTCTTCTTAGAACTTCACGATCAGAATCCTAAGCTATCCAACAAGTCATCAACCTGATCCTGACTTGCCACTACACCTGCAGCATTCGCGTTCAATTGCGGGCCATTGAGCAGGCTGTCTGCAGGGCGTTTTACACGTGCGTCCAGCTCCGGCATGTTCTCCATCAACACCATCAACAGCTGGCGTTCAATTTCCTGGATAACATCCATCATGCGTTTAATAACCTGGCCGGTTAAATCCTGGAAATCTTGCGCCATCATGATTTCCAGAAGCTGGGCATTGGTGAAACTGGTATGTGACGAGACGCCAGATAAATAACTACGCGTATCAGTCACCAGTTCACGAGCATCACCTAGCTCGATTGGATTTTCAAACCAGGCGTCCCAGCGGCCATTTAATGCTTTGGCATCGCTTTCGAGCTTGTTCTGGTGAGGCTGAGCCAGCTCCACGCAGTTTAGTGCACGTTCAGCGGCCTGCGCGGTCATTTGCACCACGTAGTCCAGACGATCGCGAGCATCAGGAATGGCTTCCGCGGCTTCAGCTATCGCCTGATCAAGGCCAAGCTCGCGCAAGCTATCACGCAGCATACGGGTCAAGCTGCCTATCCGAACGATAATATCGCCGGTTGAATTTAACTCTGTCGTGGGATTTGTAGATGAGTGCATATGCCTCTCCTTACATGCCGAGCTTTTCGAAGATTTTGCCCAACTTCTCTTCAAGAGTGGCTGCGGTAAAAGGTTTCACCACATAGCCACTCGCCCCGGCTTGCGCTGCAGCAATAATGTTCTCTTTCTTTGCCTCAGCAGTTACCATCAGCACTGGCATTGCCGCCATTGCGCCATCGGCACGAATAGTTTTCAGCAGTTCCAGGCCATCCATGTTCGGCATGTTCCAGTCAGAGATAACAAAGCCAAAGCCGCCACCGTTGAGTTTATTCAAC
>DATERH010000109.1:0-33658 GCA_035271785.1 Buttiauxella sp. | reverse complement strand
CTTACAGACTTTGGGCTGAGAGTCTGTGTAGGGTATGTTGAATCAATAACCCGCAGGAGTAGATAATGAATCAGCCTCGTTTTAGTGGTGTCATTCCGCCAGTCCCTACGCTGTTCGATGCACAAGGTGAATTTGATGAGGTTGCTCAGGCGATTCTCATCGAACATTTAATCTCCTCGCCAGTAGATGGTCTGTTTTTCCTCGGCAGTGCCGGAGAATTCGCCCATATGTCGGAAGCACAGCGCACGCAAGTGGCTGAGTTCTGTGTAAAACAGGTAGCAGGGAGAAAACCGGTGTTGGTGGGTATCGCTTATTGTGGTACGCGACAAACTATTGATGCAGGCCTGCATGCTCAGCGAATCGGCGCAAGCGGCGTGGTGGTTGTTAACCCATGGTACAACCCGCTCAGTGAAGCCAATCTGCTGCACCATTACAAAACGATTGCCGGCGCGCTTGAGTTGCCGATTCTTCTCTACAACTTCCCGGCATTAACGGGTCAATCTATTCCGGTTGATGTTATTCGTGATCTTGCGTTTAGCTGCCCAAATATTGTCGGTCTGAAAGATACCGTCGACACTTTGTCGCATATTCGCGAAACAATTCATGCGGTTAAATCACAGCGACCTGACTTCGCAATTTTCGCCGGTTACGATGAATACCTGTTGGGTACGTTAATCCTTGGTGGAGACGGCTGTATTCCAGCCAGCGCAAACTTTGCACCACACCTCACCTGTGGGATTCTGGATGCTTTCCGTAAACAAGATTTTGCGCGGGCTATTGAATTGCAACAATCCTTATCCTGGATTCCTCCTCTTTATGGAATGGATCTCCCTTTTTACAATGCTGTTAAATATGCGTTGCAATTTATCGGGCTTAATATTCCGGTATATTCACTTCCCCCCGCCTCACCATTAACAGAAGACATGAAAAAGGAAATAAAAAACATTCTGCAACGTGCGGGCTGCACATCCATTTAATGACCCACTCCACCAGATAAACACATGCTCGAAAGTCACTGGCCCCATATTGGGGCCAGTACCTGCTCTCCACATAATTAGCTTTTCTCGCTCCGTTATTCACACGTCGTATTTCAAGACTGATATCACACTAATATATATAGTGATTATCAGTGCCTGGTAGGTTATCTCCACGTTGGCGAGGAAATAATAGTGATCCATTTCACGAATTTATGTAAAATCGTGCTATTAACTCGGGTCGATGTGATGACTGCGCATTATTGGCTTATTGAATAAATGACTTCCCGTGTTCGCTTTCAGACAAACATGTGATGGAATTTCTTTTCTTTTGAATGTATTAGAAAGCACACAAATAACTTAAGCTAAGCTTGTATGTACAATCACCCTTACGATCATTCTGGCGAATAAGACTTCCTTAACCGCTTATCCCCTGACATCAATATTTTCGCTTTCCTGAGCACCGCTTTCTATGCAAAAAATATTACGAATATACCTTCTACTGGCATGTTTTTCATATCTATTGTTCTCCCCAACCCTTAGTTGGGCGAATGAAAGTGTCGGGCAATCCATCGATGCAGTATCGGTTAAGGTTGATTCCAGTAGCGTATTGCCAGAGTTACAACAACGACTGGACTCGCTCAAACAGCGGGTTTCTGCCGCAAAAACCGGTAAACAGTTCACCAGCCTGAATAATGATGCTCAGTTACTCGCCAATGATACCGAGCAACTGATGATAACGCTGGCCCCGCAATTGGCGCAGGTACAGGCGCAACTTGATGTATTAGGCCCCGCCCCCACGAACGGTACGCTAACAGAAACCGAGCAGGTGGTGAGCCAACGTAAAAGCTTAAACAGCAGCAAGGCACTGCTCACCACGCAAATTGAGCAGGTTAAAGTCATCGCCCTGGGTGCGCAAAATCTGTCAGCGCAAATTGATGAAATGCGTCGTGGTGCACTTAAAACCCAGATAGCGCTGAACACAGGCACGCTGTTAGGCAAAGATTTCTGGGCACCGCTGTTCACCCCAAATGATCAGGATGCCGCACGTTTCAACAAATTTTCTTCACAGCTGCGTGATGCCTGGCAGCAGGCATGGGACAAAGAGTGGCAGATCGGTTCTGCTGTCTATTTGCTACTGGCGCTGGCGATGGGCATCTTCGGCCGCAGAGTACTGGATAAACCCATCAACTGGATCCTGTTGCACGTGCTGCCACAGGGCCGTTTTCGCCGCAGTTTTCTGGCCTGTTCCACGGCCCTTGAGTTCACATTATCGCTAGGGATCTGTGTTCAACTGCTGTGCTATATTTTTACACGTTTACCCGCAACCTCTCAGTGGGTACATGAGTTTGCCGGCCAACTGGTTGGGTTAACCTATTTCTCTGCACTGCTTGCCGCTCTGGGGATTTCGCTACTCTCTAACCGCCAACCTTCCTGGCGTTTGCCTGGCATTGCCGATCCTGTAGTAAAAATATTGGCTCCGTTTCCAGTCATCCTGGGAACCTCTGTCTTTCTCTTCGGTACCTTCGAACAACTGAATACCCTGGTGGGAGCAAGCATTGAGCTGACGCTCTTGGGTAATGGTTTGCTGGCTTTACTGGTCGCGATAATCGGTCTGGTCGCACCGCTCCGGGTCAACCGCATACGCCGAATGATGCGTGATGAGGGCGAAGAAACTGAAGTACGATCAACCATTGCTGGCCTCGCTCATCTGGCTATTAGCCTCACATCAACGGTGATTCTGCTTTGCCTGCTGGTTGGCTATATCCCACTTGCACGTTTTATTAGCTTTGAGTTGTTGTGGATAGGGCTGGTCATCAGTTGCTGGTATCTGCTGGCCCACTTTGTGGTGGATTTGTGTGACATCGTATTTTCGCCGACCACCTATTGCGGGAAAATGCTCAAAAGCTCCCTGAGTGTCAACGACCGACATCTGTCACTTGCTGACACATTGTTCACCGGTTTAGGCAAAACTCTGCTGTTGCTGCTGGCCACAGTGGCTCTGATAAATGGCACCTTCGGTAGTACCACACCTCTGGAGTTATTCAACAAAGTTGCCGAGATTTGGGGCGGAAAAGGACTGGAAGGTTCAAGTGTTATCCCTTCCCGTGTGATGAATGCCTTCCTGTGTACTGTCGTCGGATTATATGTATTACGTTCTACACGTCGCTGGTTGGATAAAGATTTCCTACCGAAAACCAAGCTAGATCGTGGGATGCGCGCCTCGTTGGTGACACTGTTCGCCAACATTGGCTATGTGTTAATCATCATGCTGACCTTCTCAATGCTCGGCATCGAGTGGAACAAACTGGCGTGGATTGTCAGTGCCCTGTCGGTTGGTATCGGTTTCGGCCTACAAGAGATTGTGAAGAACTTTATCTCCGGTCTAATCCTGTTGACTGAACGCCCGGTGAAAGTAGGTGATCTGATAAGCATCAGTGGAGTAGAAGGAGATATCCGCCGTATTAACGTCCGCGCCACTGAGATCCAACTGAGTGATAAATCCACAGTGATTGTGCCGAACTCGCAGCTAATCTCGCAAAATGTGCGTAATGCCACGATGGGCAATGCGCAGGGTGTAGCAACAATCGCCCTCACCTTCCCTCTGAATATCGATCCAGAAGAGGTACGTACTTTACTGCTGGAAGCTTATCGTCAGCACGAATCGATTCTTGAAGCCCCTGCGCCATCAGTGAGTTTTAAGGAGTTGGGGCCGAATGGTATTGTGCTCAGCGTGACCGGTTATGTACTCAGCCCACGTATGGTCGGCTCAACGCGCAGTGATCTGTTATACGAAATCCTTAAAATGCTTCGTAAGGCGGGAATCGATCTGAGCCAGTCACAAAAATGATCCTGGTAAGTCATTGCCGTGCGTTGCCATAGAGAAAACAATAAAGCCGGTCAAGGATGACCGGCTTCAAGGAGCGTGTTTTGGGATCAACCCTCCGTCATTCTTGGAATATCACAGGTATAGCATGCGTACCTGAGCGTCTTTCCAGACTATGGGGCACCATTTAGAAATCAGCGTATGGCACCAAAGGTTGCGGAGGCATATCCATATCACCCTGCCAGCCCAGTTGAGAGTAGCGGATAAACAGCAACACATGGCTCGGTGCGTAATCTTCCGCTTGCTGGATATCTACCCCGGCACCAATTGACCAGTGGGAATCGATACGCCGTTCGACTAACGCACGTACCGTGTAACCAAATCCGTTACTGCTGCTACCGCTCGACAAATCATCACGGTCAGGATAATCAGGTTCACCGGTTATCAGATTTGTGCTATTCGGCACCAGGCTGGATATCGGATAGCGCTTTCTGGTGTTAGATTTTGAATACGACCACGAACCAGACCCACCAAGTTCCCATGACCAGTTTTCCGTACGCTCACGCCAGACAATGGGGATTGCAAACGACACATACTGCTGCGGGCTGTAATAGCCGCCCTGGCCGATGAAATAATCACTCAGGTCTTTATCGTAGTGCCAGAGCATGTTGGTCAAACCCACAGTCAGACGGCGGTTATTTTCGTTAATCAGTTTGTAGTAATAACCTGTCATAAGGCGCACACGCCAGTTATCCTCAACGTTTTGCCCGGTCAGTGAATCAGCGCTCAGGCTTGACCACACACCGTTGGCTTCACCTTTATCATAACTGGTGCTTACCGCCACCCCCGTAGCACGCACGCCACCCCACACGGTGTTGGTATTCGGGTCACGTTGTCCGGCAAACGAGAGCATCGAACTGGAAACAGGACGACGCTGGGCAGTCAGTGTGTAACCCAGCGGGCCGATATCGCTGCTGTAGCTCACGCCCCCCACGACGTCTACCACGTCAAAACCTAGCGGTGTCGTACCGATATCCGTTTCCCAGGTGTCGTTTTTCCAACCGACAGCAAGACTCGCACCATTCGCTCGTTGATGGTTACCGCCTACGCAGGGATTGTCAGCACAGGTACCCCAGCGTTCGTTATAATCGCCATTAGAGCTGTTCTCAAAGGAACCCGCATCCATGTTCACGACGTCAGTACGGAACCACATTCGCCCGTCGCTAAGCGGTGCGTCTACCTGTAGCATGGTGGTATGTGCTTTAAGATCTGAATAACCCGGCGTGCCACTGGACCCCCAGTAATCATGGTCCAGGGTCACATTCACGTCCTGTTGACGATAAAGATCTGCAGCATCGCTGCGCACTCCGCGTTTTAGCCAGTCGTCGTTGACATCATTGCGCGTCAGGCGCGTGAAGGCGTCATTATCCACTGGGCGTTTATCCGTCACACCAGAGGAAACCATGGCATCTTTGTAGGTGTCCAGGGCCTGCTCTGGCTGGTGATTCTCTGCCTGGAAACGCGCGGCATCACGCAGTACCAGCGCATTATCCATTGACGGAGGCTGACTAGTGGCAGTGGGAATAATACGTGCGAAGGTAAGCTGAGCCTGTTCGTTGTCGCCAACAGCGGATTGTAGGTTGGCTATCCGTCGTTCGGTATTCACCGACAACGACGCCTCAGACGGAGTCTGCTGCAGCAGTACCAGTTGTTCACGGGCAAGCGACTTATCCCCTTGAGCGACATAGTTTTCCGCAAGACCCAGACGCGCTTCGGTATTTTTCGGATCACGCTGTAAAACCTGCTGGTACAACTCTTCGGCAGAGCCGTTATCGCCTCGCTGCATAGCCCAGTCGGCGAGGGTCAAATCAACGCGGTCAGAGGGTGGCTGCTGTTTTAAGAGTGCGATCGCTTCCGCCTCTTTGCCGCCTGCACGCAGAAGGTTAGCTGTTTCTATCACATTATTTGACCGCAACCGGTTGGCCAGTTCAATGATGTTGTCATTCCACTGACTCCGCGGCAGGGTGTTGAGATGCGTCAGCGCCGCCGTATCCTGATTGTTTCCCGACAGATATAACCCATTGGCGTAAACCTGTTCCGGATCCGTTGGGCGGTGTTGCGCAAGCTTACGCATGAGTGCATCGGCCTCGCTGCGCTTACCCGCCGCGTAGAGGTCTTTGCCAAGACGATAAGTGATCCACACGCTTTCCGGATCGAGCTTCAGACGTTGGCGTTGCACCTCAACGGCTCGCGCCCATTGCCCCTGACTTTCCAGTACCGTGGCCTGTTGTTCAAGACGCTCGCCTTCCAGACTACGGGAGATGTCATCAATGCTGCGCTGCTGGCTGGCTGAAAGACTCTGGATAAAGGCCGTAGCGCGTTCTGACGACTGGCGGCGATAAATGTTTGCCAGTCCGCGTACCGCATTACTGTTACCGTTATCCATCCGCAACGCCTGCTGATAAAAACGCTCGGCGGCCGCATCGTCTTTGCGTGCAACGGCAACGTCACCCAGTCCAAGCACCGCGTAGCTGTCAGTGTTATCGACACCCCTGGCCTGCTGATATTTTTGCTGCGCATCGGCCAGATTGTTCGCTTTAAGCTGCGCATCGCCCTGCTGTATCAACTGCCAGTAGCGGTTGGTTTGCAGCAGGCTGTCCCATTTGCCACGGTTATCGCTGTCAGGATCCATCTGGATCGCTTTTTCAAACTGTTCAATGGCACGGGCGTGATTGCCCTGCTGAGAATACGCCTGACCTAACGCTCCAATCGCCTCACTGTCATTATGGTTCGTAGCCAACGCTTTCTGCAGTTGCGGAATTGCTTTATTACCGCTGCCGCTACTGACATCCGCCAGGCCTTGAGACCGCGCTTTAAATGCCGGGTCGGAGAGCTGTTTTTGTTGCTCTGCAAGTCGGGTACGTGCACTAGTGACTTTTTCGCCTTCGCTGAAATTTCTCAGAAATCGCTGAAGCGCGGCGACACTTGCTTCGCTAGAGGGCATGTCGTCGATTTGGTCATACCAAATTTGCGCCGCATCCTGATTGCTGCTATTAGACTTTGCCATCTGCTCAAGCACCACAAAACCTTCTTCAGGGCGTCCATTAGCAAACATCAAACGCGCAAGAGTACTGCGCAGCTCGGCATTTCCTGGATTGGCATCGTTTAAGGCTTTGAGTTTGTTGATTGCCTGAGTCTGGCTTGAAGGATCTTTGGCCATCAGCGTCCAGTATTCCACCGCCAGCTCACCCGACGGAGGATTACCGTTGAAAAGTTTTTTATACGCAGCCAAGGCTTCTTGTGTATGCCCGGTCGTAGCGAGTAAACGCGTCTGCTGTAACTGCTGGCGCCCTTCCGGGGTCGAAAGGGTCATCGTCGTCACCGATTCTTGGTACGCCGATGATGACGGGGCAATATGTGACAAGCGGTCGAGCTGTTTTTGGGCTCCTGGTGTGTCGCCCTGACGCAGCAGATAGCGCAGTCGAGCGGCAATAACATCCGGATTATTTGGGTCAATTAACTCCAGGCGATTCAGTGACTGGCGCACCAAATCCTCACGTTTGCTGGTTTCACCCAACCGCACCTGGTCTAGCAACTGCTGTTGTGGCGTCACGGCTGCCCCAGCAAGCGGCATTAGCGCCAGGCCAAGAGATAAGCTAATAATATTTAATGAGAATCTGCGCATACCTGGTCCCAGTTCGGTATTAACTCACCCTGAGCATTAAAGCGAAAATATTTCTGATCCCATCCCTGACCAAAAAGTGTCAAAACGTCGTTGTAATAGGCATCGCCCTGTGGCTGATTTTCAAGCACTCTCTGACGCTGCACTTCCTGTGCTTTATTGCCCTGTAAGAAAGGGAGTAACGATGCGGAAAATCCCACCGGGCCATCGGCCTTGCTCTCACCGGTTTCGACACTGATGTGTTCTGGCGGCAAGCCGGATTTCGCGGTTGCCTGCGCCATTGGCTGCCAGCGTTTAAGCAGTTGTGCTTTATAGGGATCGTTATCCGCCATCATGCCCGCCCAAAGATAAACACGGATTGCGTCATAGCTGCCGACCAGCGGCTGTTCCGGTTCTAAATCCCAGCCTTTACCCTCAACCCACTCTACCCAGTCAGGAGCAAAGCCTTTCGGGGAAGTTTCCAGCAGCAAACGCTGGTTGGTATCACGCATCGACACCCACGGCCCACTGTAACGCGCCACGCGACTTAAAATCTGGGGTGGTAAATAGCTTGGGTTAAAACGCCAGCTTGGAGCATGGTTAAACCCATGTTTACCGGGTAGAAGCATGTATCCCAGACCTGGCACTTTCGCGACTTCCTCTTTTGCCACGCGCTTTAACAGTCGTTGACCAAGCCGCGAATAGCTCGGCTTATTCCACAACCTGCCTGCTTCGAGAAGGCTCCAGACTATCCACATGTCCGCGTCACTGGCTGAATTCATATCCAGCACGCGCCACTGGTTCTCATCGTTGCGTCCCCACAGCCAGGCGGGCAGATGATCTTTAAGCGCGCCCTGAGCAAGATTGTTTTCTGTCCAGCTAAGTAACTGCGCAAACGACTTCGGGTCATTCGCCACCAGGGCGAAGAATAGCGCATAGCTCTGCCCTTCAGAGGTCGTGATTTTGCGTTCATCCGCAGGGTCAATTACCCGCCCCTCATCGCTGACGTACGCTTTTTTAAACTGATCCCATGCAGGCCAACTACACGCGGCCTGCCCGGAGAGGGACACTAACAACAGTCCGGCCATTAGCATCCCGTTCCAACATTTCATCAGCGATTACTCATTATCTGGGTCAATACGACGACGGCTCAGGATGCGCAGGAGACGCCACAGAACCCAGGCCAGCAACACGACGCTTATCAGAGAAAAGAACGCCAGCAACACCGGATGATTGGAAAGCGCATACCAGATACGTTCAAACCATGGTAAATGGCCGACGTAGTAAATATCCCCTACGCGAATGCTGTTGACGCCAGACTCACGAATCACCGAAACCGAGCCGGACAACACCGCACGTTTACCACTGTCGTTCAGGGTGTTAGTCAGCAGTTGGTAACCGCGCGGGCTATCAGCAAGCAGCGCAACCACGCTGCGCTGGTCGTTATAGGGTGACTGGAAACTTACAATTGCCGCCATTGGGCCTTGTGAAGAAACAGTCGTTTGCACACCTGCTTCGCGGTCGACTTCGTCGATCATCACGCTTTGCAAAGCAGACTGCCGCTTCGGCATTTTCACCCAGCTTTTTGCCGCCTCGACCAGCAGATCAACATGTTTGTCGTCTTTGAGTTTGTCAGGAATAGTGCCGATAATCATGATGTCGGCATCTTTACCCTGAATTGTGTTGGCATCATCCGTTATCGTCATATTGCTCGCCGGCAAGCCCGTCTGTGCACCAATGGTGCCCAGCGCATCCAGCATCGCCGTCACCTGTGCGGGCTTCGGTTCTTTGTTTACCAAAATGACCGACTCAGACAGGTCGGCCATGCGGCTGAACGGGAAGCCTGCGTTGGCAAATGAACGCAGATCCGGCATCGCCATAAAGTGATAATAATTTGAGAAATCGATAGTCGACTCTTCCTCAATCACCACACGGTTTGGCACTGGTTGGTAGGTAATACAGTTTTCAGCAGAACCGCCAGGCATCGGGTTCATGTAAGAAAAATCAAAACGCAACTGGTTGACCGCGCCCAGGCTCAATGCAGGAATGGCGACATCATTTTTACCATCAATCAACCCCTGCAACACCGGCAAACGCAGCAACAATTTATTGTTGTCCTCATTTGGCGTCAGGCTGAACGAGTGCACTAACTGGTTGTTCAGACTGACGTCCATGTGCGAGTTGTCTTTGATTGGCGGCGCGGTATAGCGATATTTAAGGTTCATATTGATACCGCTGCTGCGCATCAAGTACAAATCTGGCGGCAGATTGAGCATGACGTTGATCGCCGATGGATTAAGACCGGTTGACTGCAACTGCTCTTCATAGCTTTTCAGCTCGCCAAAGGTAATTGGGCGGTCGGTACGTACCCAGTTAGGCGCATCGTAAGGTTTACGCGGCAGCAATGGTTTTACTTCATCAACGGTGACACTATTGCCACGGAACAATATGTTGCCCTGCGCAATCCCTTTTGCCGCCTGAACCAGGTCTTTATCGTCACGCCCAAAAAGTACCAGCAGTTTTACATAAGGATTATCCGGGTGACTTATCATCTCTACCGTTGGGGCATTGACCGGCGGGTGATCACGCAGGAAATCAGGACGCTTGTCGTTAGTAGCAAACACAATGCCATTACTTTCCGGCAATTGGTTATAAAGTACCGGGAACTGCTGACCACGCCATGCGGTACGCGAACCAAACCAGGACGCAATAATCCCCGCAGCACGCTGCTGTTCAGTGTCTGGCGTACCGGCAAAGACCATTGGCAGCACCAACGGACGATTATCGCGACTATCAAAGAAAGGGAACGGGAAGTGCGACAGGTCGTTTTGTACCTTAAGCGTCATGTAGGTCAACGACAGGGAACTGTTGCGACCCACGGCCATCCACAAAGAGGTGCTGGTCGGGTTTTCGCAGGTGCCATGGTAGTGCCCAACAAATTCCAGGCGCACGCGGTTAAAATCGGTGATGTACAGTGGGTCGATTGGCATCTGTGCGAACGTTTTCTTGCCCAGTTGCTCTTTGGTTACTGGCAGCACGCCCATCAATTCTTCATTCAGATAGACCTTAAGCTGGGACTGCTCGGGCAACAACGCTGGCGAGGGAGTGTACTCAAGATTCAACATCGCTTTTGAGACTATTTCGTCACTGCGCGTGCCAAATTCCACCGACCCGTTTGGTTTCCCCCCACGTAACTCCATACTCCCAGGCGGCGGCGCGATTTGTGCGAAACTCAGTTTCACCTCTCTGGAGGGCACACTTTCCGAAATGATAGGCGCATTAGCGCGAGCAACGCCAGGCATGGCCTGATCGATTGCTTGTTCACCCACCACTGGTGTCGCGTCATCAGGCGATTGGTCTGGCACAGGAGCGTCCATAGCAGGTGCTACAATCGCCGCCTGATCGTTTGGTGCCACCTCATCGGCTGCATTTGCCATCATCGGTAGAATGTTAATGCCAAGAGCCACTGCATATAACCAGGATAGTTTTCTTTTCATCGCGTTTTCATCAAAGTTGGGCCAATGCAGACACGGTCCGCTGTTCTGCCAGGTTATTCCTCGGGCTACGCGGAATAAATGACACAATCCACTCCACCAGCAGCGTGGTAGAGTGGAAAACAAATTTCAGTGATTGCGGTGCAAATTCCGCCAGATGTCGGTAGCCCCGGAACCCCAGTTTCATGATATCGAGTAAGCTTTCCAGTGGCTTATCTTCCGAGAAGCTGTCCTGCCAAAGTGCCCAGGTATCAGCCCGAGCAAAAGTACATTGAATAAAATCGATATGCTGACGAGTGGTCATGTTCACGAGCTTCAGACCCACCTCTGAGCCAAATACACGCATAACCTGAGACGGGAAGAAGTACTCCTGTTGGCCGCGTTTGAGCAATAGATTCACTTTTTGCCCTTCCAGCACTCTGGCCGGACCGTGAATTTTGATCCCCACCCCACCGTCAGAGTAGTCATGTACAGTGCAAGAAAACAGGTGACCGTCTTCACGTGCAATCGCCGCAGGCATGGCAATTTCAACACGGTGCGCGCGTCTCACCTGTTTACTTTCCACCGACACCGCTACAGCACCGCCAAGAATAACCAGATTGTAGAACACCCAGAGCAGGCTCACGACCACCGTCAGCATTTCGTCTTCCGGGCCGAAGAAGAAGCGCCAGATACCGAATGCCACACCCAAGAGGTTGATCAGTACCATCCACAGGTACGGACGACTGATAACCCAGTCGACATACTCCTTCTCCACCAATCCCCCTTTCGCGGTCACGTTGAACTTACCCTTATGCGGGCTAAACAGCGCCACCATAGTCGGATGTGCAATGTACCAGGCCAGCACCGTTTCGTAGATTTCGCTCCAGAAGGAGTGGCGATACTTTCCTTGAATCTTCGAGTTCGTCAGGCTGGCGTGAATCATATGGGGCAGAACAAACAGCGCAATCATCAACGCCGGGGCGAAAATGATATAGGCGTGCAATAGCAGGAAAGCCAGTGGTGCGGTCAGGAAGATGAGGCGCGGAATGCCGGATAAAAAGTGGAACATGGCATTCACATAGCACAACCGTTGAGCAAATTTGAGCCCTTTGCCTAACAGCGGGTTATCAAGACGGAAAATTTGCGTCATCCCCCGCGCCCAGCGAATGCGCTGCCCGATATGCGCAGACAGGCTCTCCGTTGCAAGCCCTGCCGCCTGTGGGATTCGTAAGTACGCCGATGTCCAACCGCGACGGTGCAGGCGCAGCGAGGTGTGAGCATCTTCAGTCACCGTTTCTACCGCAATGCCGCCGATGGTATCCAGTGCCTCCCGGCGGATAACCGCGCAGGAACCGCAGAAGAAGGTGGCGTCCCACATGTCGTTACCATCCTGCACCAGCCCATAGAACAACGTGCCTTCATTCGGGGTTTTACGAAAGCGCCCAAGGTTACGTTCAAACGGATCAGGAGAGAAGAAATGATGCGGTGTTTGCATCATCGCCAGTTTTTTTTCTTTGAAGAACCAGCCCATCGTCAATTGCAGGAAGGAGCGCGTCGGCACGTGGTCGCAGTCGAAAATCGCCACGAACTCGCCGGTTGCGTATTTTAAGGCATGGTTGATGTTACCGGCCTTAGCGTGTTCATGCGTGGTTCGGGCAATATATTTCACCCCAACCTGCTCGGCGAACTGGCGAAACTCTTCACGGCCGCCGTCATCAAGGAGCCAGATGTTGAGCTTGTCTTTCGGCCAGTCGATACCCAGGGAGGCGTAAACCGTACTTTTTACTATGCTCAGATCTTCGTTGTAAGTTGGCACAAAGATATCGACTTCAGGCCAGGTATTGGTGTCTTTGGGCATAGGTACTGGCTGGCGATTAAGCGGCCAGATTACCTGGAAGTAACCCATTACCAAAACCATCCAGGCGTAGGTTTCGGCAAACAGCAGGACAAGGCCGCACACTAAACTTACCGGATCGTCCCAGTTCAGGGTCGAGGTATAGCGCCACCAGATGTAACGGCAGGAAACGGTCAACGACAGGACGATGAGCATCAATGCCGAGAAGCGCCCCGGCAAACGACGAACCAGCAAGGCCAAGCCCCACAACAACATCATGAAGATAAATTGCGCCAACGGGTTGAAGGGTTGGGTCACGCACAGCAGGACAAGGAGTGCACAGAGGATAACAATCACGCCGAGAATAATGCTGCGTAGTCTGTGGCTCAGTTGTCCAAGCTCTTTTTCTTTGTCCAGATGGCTGGTCTGTTGGTTAAAGCGTTCAGGGATTTTATCAAGCCAGCGGAACCAGGCATGAATTCTGTTCTGATATTTAAAACGCGTCCATTGGACGTGTTTATTAGAACCACCGCAAAAGATAAGCCAAAGGGTTTGCAGCAAATAGCGCACAGCATCCAGCGGACGGGGACGCCGCGGGTTGATATGAGGGAAAAGTTGCGCGTGCCTGCCGCGAATTGTGGTCCAGTGTGTATTTTCCAGCGGCAACAAAGTCCACGCCAGAAGCCACCAAAAACAACCCAGCGCGGCTACCAAAAATGGCGTACCGTTACGGCGAAACAGGCGATAGCACCCTCCGAGACGCTGATGGGCAGAGGGAAGCAAAAGTCCGTTCGCGAAGTTCCTCATTTTGTTGTCTCTGAATACTGCAACAGACACCAGTTTGCGAGAGTCATCATCTCTTGGGCGGCAAGAGAATCTTGGCGATACTCGCCCAGCGGCTGCTTCATAGCCAAAGATTCAGCCATCGCCTCATCACAATGGACAACAATCGGGATCATGTTGCGCTGGCTTTGCAGCCAGACCTGATAGATATCGTCCTGCAACTTGCTGGCCACCAGCAGGTAGTTCACCAGAATCTGTGACGACTTAGGCAACGTTTGTTGATGCAGGCGAATATGGCAATTGGTGTCCGGTTTAACCACGGTCAATACATTATCAAACTGGCTTAACAGTTGACGCGTGAGGGCATCGTAACCATGAGGAAAGTCCACCAGAATCCATTGATAGCGCTGGCTTGATTTGAGTTCTTCTAACGCATGGATGAAATGGCCGAGCGTTTTGTCGAGGGAAGGTAAAGACAGGCGTTCCACTGAGCTCAACCGCCCAAAAGGCAGAACATCCAGGCGCGGGGTATAGCTCCAGGCTGCACTGTGCCAGTCTGTATTATCCAGCAACGCACGCGCCCAGCCACCAGGATGCGCGAAATCGATATTAAAATACAGGCGTAGCAAATTATCCGGGGAAGCATCAACGACCAGCACGGATTCGCCCAGTTGTTGTAAAGACCACCCAAGTGCTGCGGTGATAGAGGTCGTTCCCACGCCACCACGCAATCCTTGTAACCCAATGAGCGCCATCAGTCCGACTTCCTATTGTTCCGTTAACTCTGCCAGTAATGGCCAGCGTTTTAACGCTGCAGCCAACTGCTCCCGCTGTGATATATCGGTGTAATCTATTTCGGGTAGCGAAAAGGCTTTGCTCAGCACCAGAAAATCATTCTGGAAAGCATAAACGAGCGCATTTTCCTGAGCATTCTCAGCTTCTTTTTCATGCATTATAGTTGTTGTTCCCGCACGTGCAGTATGGTTGACGTTCCTTAGTTCTTATCCACAAGGAAGGATAAGGGAGAACGTTCAGAAAATGAAATTTGACTTATAATGCAAAAACCAATGTTGTTTATTTTCAATATAAGCTTTATTTCCTAGGTTTCGCTAGTAAAGTATCATACAAACAAATTTATCATCAAGGGGACGCCATGGATCCTATATTTTCGGTCGGCATCCATTCATTGTGGGACGAATTACGACACATGCCAGTCGGAGGTGTGTGGTGGCTCAATGTTGATCGGCATGAAGATGCAATACGCTTATTAAATCAAACCATTGCAGCACAACATGACCTGGCAAAAGTTGCTGTCATTACCATGGATGCAAAACCTGAGGCTCTCATTACATTAGAGGACGGTCACGGTCCGCAAAAAATCCGTCTGTTCCACATGCCAAATTCAAAAAACAGTCTACAATATTTACGCCGTGATTTGATGTGCAGTATTAATCCTGAACATTATTTATTTTTAGTGCTGGGTTCAGAAAATGCGTGGGAAAATACTTCTGCTGAAGAATTACGCCATTGGCTAACAAACATTAAAAAATGGGCCCTGTACTATAAATGTACTCTTTTGTTCCTTAACTCCGGGAATAAGAGTGATAAACAACGGTCATTATTAGTCAGCGAGCACCAAACGCTGAATGGCCTCGCCAGCCTGCGTTTTCAGGGGGATATTCACCGTTATGACGTCTCTTTCTGGTGTAACGAAAAGGGAGTAAGCGCCCAGCAGCAACTGGATCTTAGCTGGCGAAACGGCAACTGGCAGCTCGTGGAATCTACCGAAACCGTCCCGCAACCACGCAGTGATGAAAAGCAGATTTTAAGCCATGATGCCATTCTGGAAGGTGCTCCGCCGCTATCAGAGTACTGGCAGCTGTTTGAAAGTAACGAAGCACTTTTCGAAGCCGCCCGCACGGCACAAGCCGCAACGGTCATCTTCTCGCTTTCCAAAAGCAACCAAATAGACAGTATTTCACGCCAAATCCATGCCCTGCGCCGTCAACGCGGAAGTGCACTGAAACTCATCGTACGTGAAAACTCCGCCAGCCTGCGGGCTACAGATGAACGCTTACTTCTGGGCTGTGGCGCAACGCTGATTATCCCGTGGAATACCCTACTCTCGCGTAGCCTGACGATGATCGAAAGCGTACAGGGGCAGCAGTTCAGCCGCCATGTCCCCGAAGACATCAATGTACTTATTGAACAGATGCAACCGCTTAAACTGCGCGGCTATCAGTCCTGGAGCATGTTCTGTAGCGCTATCTCAACGCTGATGAACAACACTTTACTGCCTCAGGATGGTAAAGGTGTGATGGTAGCGATGCGTCCCGCCCCTGGGCTACGAGCTGAGCAGGCACTTACGCTGTGCCGTACTAACCGCATTGGGGACATCGTCACTCTCAGCGAAGGCCGTCTTACACTGTTTTTATCGTTCTGCCGAATTAATGATCTCGACACTGCGCTTAAACATATTTTCCCACTGCCAGTAGAAGATATTTTTTCAAACCGCATGATGTGGTACGAAGATAGCCAGATAGCCGCAGAAATCGCCCAGATGCAGACAATGCCCCTGGAAAAATGGACTCGACCTCTGGCCGTTTCCGTCGAGATAGATGAGGCTCGCAATGCTAAGCGCAACGGAGAAATTGTGCGGCGCATTCCGGTACCAACCACTCTTCTGGTCACGACCAAACTGGAGCAAGCGCAATAATGATGAACATAACCGACATCATTCAATTGGTGTTGCTGTGCGCGGTGATTTTCATTCCGCTGGGATACTACATGCATCATTGGTTGCCCCGCGTGAAGGCATTCATTCGGCTTCTCTTCTTAAAACCACGTTACGTCAAATCGGCCGGTACGCTGCGCCGTTCTTCTGTCAAGGCAAACCATCGACATGACTAATCAAGCTAATGCGGCATCGCCGCTCGCCTCTTCCTGGCAGTACTGGCGTGGCCTTGGCGGCTGGAACTACTACTATTTGCTGAAGTTTGGATTGTTGTGGGCCGGCTATCTCAATTTCCATCCGCTGGCGAACCTGGTATTTGTCGCGTTCTTACTGTTCCCACTACCAAGACTCAAACTGCATCGTCTTCGCAACTGGGTTGCGCTGCCCATCGGGATGGGCCTGTTCTGGCATGATACCTGGTTGCCAGGGCCCCAAAGCATCATGGACCAGGGCTCGCAGCTTGTGGGCTTTAGCATGGATTACTTGATCGATTTAGTGACCCGATTCATTAATTGGCAGATGATCGGCGCGGCGTTTGTCCTGTTAGTCGCCTGGCTGTTTATCTCCCAATGGGTACGAGTAACTGTGTTTGTCATCGTGGCGCTGATTTGGCTGAACGTGCTGACAATTTCTGGCCCGGTTATTTCATTATTCCCTTCTGCGGCTCAGGCCCCTGCTGCTACAACCGCAGGCTCAACAGCTACCGCAACGGAAGCAAGCACCTCTGCCCTGGCACCTGTTCCGGGCGATATTCCAGCCCAGACAGCACCACCAACCACACAGAATCTGACAGCCTGGCTAAACAACTTCTACGCCAGTGAGGCGAAACGCGTCACCCAGTTCCCAGCAGTGCTTCCGGCGGACGCGCAGCCGTTTGAGTTGCTGGTAATTAACATCTGCTCTTTGTCCTGGTCGGATATCGATGCGACAGGTTTACGTTCACATCCTCTGTGGAAACACTTTGATATTTTGTTCAACAACTTCCATTCCGGTACATCCTACAGCGGCCCAGCGGCGATTCGCCTGCTGCGCGCAAGCTGCGGACAACCATCGCATAAAAATCTCTATCAGACTGCAGGTGCCCAGTGTTACCTGTTTGAAAACCTGACAAAACTGGGCTTCAGTCAGCATCTGATGCTTGATCATAACGGCGTATTTGGTGATTTCCTTAAAGAAGTCCGTGAAAACGGCGGCATGCAGGCTCCACTGATGAATCAGGCAGACTTACCGGCTGATTTACTGTCATTTGATAACTCGCCAATCTACGATAACACGGCAGTATTAAACCGCTGGATTGAAGGTGAAGAACGTGAAGGTAACGTACGCAGTGCAACGTTCTTCAACATACTTTCGCTGCACGACGGCAACCGCTATCCTGGTAACAATAAACCGGCCGACTACAAGGTTCGCGCGCAGAAGCTATTAGATGAACTGGATTCGTTCTTAACGAATCTCGAAAAATCAGGCCGTAAAGTGATGGTGGTCCTCATCCCGGAACACGGAGCTGCATTACAGGGCGACAAAATGCAAGTATCCGGACTGCGAGATATTCCAAGCCCGTCAATCACGCAGGTCCCTGCTGGGGTGAAATTCATCGGGATGAAAGCCCCGCATGAAGGCAACACTATCGAAATCAACCAGCCAAGCAGCATGCTTGCGATTTCTGAACTGGTCGCACGTTCCGTGGATGGTAAAAACTTCGTTGCCGACCAAGTTGACTGGGGGAGCCTGACCAACAACCTGCCTCAAACTGCTGCGGTGTCTGAAAACTCAGCCGCGATTGTTATTGAGTATCAAGGCAAACCGTATGTGCGTCTTGGCGGCGGTGACTGGGTGCCTTACCCGCAATAACGCTAACCGCCAGGGGGCATTAGTGACCTGTTTTGATTAAACCGGCACGCTGGATGAGTAATACCGATCAATTAAAGATCACTTGATCGATCCAGTGGCTGCATAAAAAAATCCGGAAATGTTCTTCATTTCCGGATTTTTTATGCACATTGCACAGATTCCTGGCCTTGTTTCCTGCTCTGGTGTCTGCCCATCAACTACCTCATTCTTGTGTGGTGGTTGGCCGCATTTGTGTTTACCCACGGTGGATGTACTGGTTGCATAATCGACGGTTCCGCATCTGTGAAGAGCGCTTTGATGCCATCCATTACATCGGAGGTTCGTAAGCCGCGTCGGCTGAAGTCTCTTTAATTTTACGCTGAGCCTGCCGGATAAGCCCGGGAATGCTTCCACATCACACCTGATATCCATCAGATATTGAACATATTCCTGCATATTTTTTAAGGTCTGTTACGCAAACCGTGAGCCATTACCCTGTATCAGAATGCAGGACGTGGTTAATAGATAACTTCGCCAGAAATTAGGCTTAGCTAAAAGGATGCGGTATGGAAAATTACGCCAACAAAAGCGGTGACTCACAGGTCGTCAGCTTCCAGATTGATGCCAACTCGATGAAAGTCCGCTTTAAAAATAATCACGTCTATCTCTACGATATCCGCCATCCGGGGCCGGAACATCTGGAAAAAATGAAAGAGCTGGCCCGTGCCGGCTGGGGTCTGAATACCTATATAGAAAGTGAAGTAAAAAACGATTTTTCATCAAAGGTGTTTTAAATTTCGATTCCTGACCTGGGGCGACTGAGGGCGAGTTTCCCCAACTTCTTCACGCTAATGATGATGTCAGGAGTTGTTGAATAAATCGGTTTTGAGACAGGCTGGTTCGATGTGTCTCTTTTGTTTTACTCCGCAGCAGGTTCTATGAAACGCAGATTACCTTTTCAGGTGAAACTCTTTTTATCGCTGGTGGGATTTTCCTGCCTGCTGTTGGCCCTATTGGGCGCAATATTATTTCATGTTATTGACCGCCAACAGCATCGCGACCTTGGGCAACGCGCACGCGTTCAGGCCAGTGAGATTGCGTTGATACCAGAGCTTGCAGAAAAAGTCGCAAGCCGTGACGTACAAGGCATTGCCCGCTTAATCCAACCGTTACGTAATCAAAGTGATGCCAGTTATATTGTGATTGGTGATGTCCATGAGCGGCGTTTATATCATTCAGAATCCCCTAAACTCCTTTATCTGCCGATGATTGGCGGTGATAACGCAGAGGTTTTGCAGGGGAAAACCATTATTTCAATGCGTAAGGGGGGAATCGGTGTCTCTTTGCGCAGCAAAGCCCCCATCCTCAATGCCAATAATCAGGTGATCGGTATTGTTTCAGTCGGCTACCTCACCTCTTATATCGCTAATATTAATTCCAGGCTGCTTTGGCAAACGGGGTTATACGGCCTATTGCTGTTAATCCTGTTGTTTATTTTTTCATGGATGTTTACCCGCAACGTGAAAAGGCAAATGTTCTGGCTGGAGCCAAAAGATATAGCGCAGTTGGTACTGCAACAAAAAGCGTTACTGGAAGCGATGTATGAAGGGGTGTTTGCGGTTAACGCTGAAAAACAACTGATTTTAATTAACCGTACTGCACGGGAATTACTGGATATTCGCCAGCCTGAGAAAGATCTCATCGGGAAACCGCTTGAGGAGGTAATACAAACACCGCCGACATTTTTCACGCAAAGCGGCATGCCCGAAAACCACAGTTTCCACGACCAAATCACCGTGTTAAATCAGCGGCAAGTTATCGTCAACCGTGTGCCTATTGAACTGAAACCCGATGCAGAAAGAGGCTGGGTGTTTAGCTTTCGCGACAAAAACGACATTAATACGCTGAGTAGCCAACTGAGCCAGGTCAAGCGCTACGCAGACAACCTGCGCATCATGCGCCACGAACAGCTGAACTGGACTGCGACACTTGCAGGCCTGTTACAAATGCAGCGTTATGATGATGCGCTGCGCTACATTCAGGCACAATCCGAAGGTGCGCAAGCGGTACTGGATTTTGTTTCCACACGCTTCACGTCTCCGGCGTTGTGCGGTCTGTTATTGGGCAAATTCGTCAGTGCGCGGGAAAAAGGGGTTGAGCTGGCGTTCGATCCCGCCTGCCAGCTAAGTCGCATTCCTGCAAGTATCAGCGAAACAGCACTGATGTCAGTTATTGGCAATCTGTTAGATAACGCCGTCGATGCCACACAGAAGGCCCAACAACATTCAGCCCCTGTGGAGCTTTATATTTCGGACCGAAATCAGGAGTTATTGATTGAAGTCGCTGATCAAGGCGCGGGCGTTGATAGCGCGTTGAAACCGCATATTTTTGAGCAAGGTGTCTCCAGCAAACCATCAAACGTTCATGAAATGGCCGGTTCGGATCATGGCATCGGCCTGTATCTGGTTGCGGGATATGTCCATCAGGCCAGCGGCAGTATCGAAGTCACAGACAACACACCGCAAGGTACGATATTTTCAGTATTTATCCCGTTCCCAGCCAGTGTTTAACAGGACAACAGCATGAGTAAAAGCAGCGCGTTCGATATCGTCATCGTGGAAGATGAACCGTACCTCGCCGGTTTGCATCGCGATTTTATCGAGCAAAACTTTCAACTGAACGTGGTGGGAATTGCCGCAACACTTGAACAGGCGCGTACCCTGTTGGAATTACATCAACCACGGCTGGTGTTACTCGACAACTATTTACCCGACGGCCAGGGTGTGGACTTAATTGATAGTTCTTTGCTGAAAAGCTTCGATTGCTCAGTGATTTTCATCACCGCCGCAAGCGACATGCAAACCTGTAGTCACGCTATGCGCAGTGGCGCATTTGACTACATCATTAAGCCGGTCTCTTTTCACCGCCTGCGCAGCTCGCTCGAACGTTTTATGCAATTAGTGGAAACAATGAGTCATGTGAAAGTCGTTGATCAAACCGCGTTGGATAGGCTGTTTAATCTACCCGCTATCAATACTCCGTCAACCTCGTCAACCAAAGGGATTGAACCCAATACGCTTGAGCGGGTGCAGCGTATTTTTACTGCCAAACCGGATATCAATTGGTCTGTGGAACAAGTGGTGGAAGAAGTTGGGATCAGTAAAACGACGTGTCGCCGTTACCTGGAGTATTGTGTGGAAATGGGATTGATTGAGGTTGAGATGCAGTATGGGAATATCGGCCATCCACGACGGTTTTATCGCAAAAAAATCGGGACTTAAAGGTCCATTTTCGTCACCTGTATTAATACACTTTCCGTGGTTTTAATGGTGTTAATTGCTTAATAAAAGCCCCGAATCACAATTCACGAAGATAACAAAATCCCCCCATTGCCTGAAAGATTGCTTGCGCTATGTTGACTTCTAGTATCTCAAATGTAACTAGAAGGTTAAAAATAATGTCCAATAAATTACGCATCTCTCTGATTACTGCCGCTGTTCTTATGTCGTCATCTGCAATGTCTGCTTTACCTCAAGGTTATCCTGCTGATTACCAAAAAGTTGTCGATGCTGCGACAAAAGAGGGCAAAGTGGTTATCTACTCCACTACCGACACCAAAGCTGCTGGCCCGCTAATTCAGGGATTTGAAGCGGCCTATCCGGGCATAAAAGTTGAATATAACGATATGAACAGTACCGAACTGTATAACCGTTATATCAGCGAACAAGCCTCAGGCGGGACGAGTGGTGACGTGGTCTGGAGTTCTTCCATGGATACCGCGCTGAAACTGGCGGTCGACTATGCACAAGAATATAAATCCCCAGAACAGGGCCAGTTGCCGAAATGGACAATCTGGAAAAACAAAGCCTATGGCACAACTTACGAGCCAGTGGTGTTTGTCTACAACAAACGCCAGATCACGGCAAACGAAGTACCGGATTCACATGCCGCACTGGCAAAACTCATCGCCAGCCAGACTGACAAATTCAGCAAAAAGGTCACCACCTACGACATCGAAAAATCAGGTATTGGCTTTATGCTTTCGGTGCAGGACGCCAAAGCCGATCCGAATTATTTCAAAACATTGGCTGACGTCGCTAAAGGCGGTTTAGCGGTGCAGTCTTCTACCGGCACCATGATGGAACGTGTGTCTTCAGGCGAAAACCTGATTGGTTTTAACATTCTGGGTTCTTACGCCGAAGCGCGTGCCAAAAACGATCCCTCGCTCGGTATCTCTTATCCGAAGGATTACACCCTGGTGTTGTCACGCGTTTCTTTCATCAGCCAGCAAGCGCAAAACAGCAACGCCGCGAAACTGTGGCTGGACTACCTACTGTCTGAAAAAGGGCAAAGTATTCTTGCCAATCAAGCTGACATTCCGTCAATTCGCAACGATATCGAAGGCAATAATGACATTGATGGCCTGACTAAAATGCTAGGTAATGCGCTCAAACCTATCCCGGTTGATGAAAGCCTGCTTGAGTATCTGCAACCTAAAAAACGCCTGGAATACATCAAAGAGTGGCGTACCGCCGCCGCTAAATAAGACTTATGGGAGGCGTCATGCGCCTCCCCTTCTGTTGCCTAATTTCGTAGATTTGTAGGGATGTAACATGAGTGCATTGCTCAGAAAGTGGCAAAGCCTGCCGCGCGGTATTGTGGTATTGATAACGGCACTGGTTATCTACATCCCACTATCGTTTATCGTGATACAAAGTTTTCTCTCCGCACCCTTCTTTGCGCCGTCAAAAGAGTGGAGCCTCGAATCTTTTGGCTTCATTTTTACCGACCCGGATTTCTATAAGGCACTAAAAAGCGGTTTTATTTTGGCATTCGGACTGGTAATTATCGCCATTCCGCTTGGTGGTATTCTGGCATTCCTGATGGTACGTACCGATTTACCCGGCAGGCGTTTGATTGAGCCTCTGATCCTGGTACCCATTTTTGTCTCACCGATGGTGCTGGGTTTTGGCTATGTCGTCGCCGCAGGTCCCGTAGGTTTCTTCTCACTTTGGGCGCAAGCGATTCTCGGTTTCGTGCCGTGGAATATCTACGACATGTCGAGCATCGTGGTTATCGCCGGCCTGACGCACGTTCCGCACGCCTATCTTTATATCTCCTCCGCACTGCGTAGTGTGGGTTCAGATGTTGAAGAAGCAGCACGTACCGCGGGAGCCTCGCCGTTGCAGGTGATGACGGCCGTCAGCTTGCCGATGGTGCGCCCGTCCATTCTTTATGCTTCGGTTTTGCTGTTCTTTCTCGGGCTGGAAGTGTTCGGCCTGATGCTGGTGCTGGGTGACCCGGAAGGCAACATGGTGCTGGCAACCTATCTGTATCAGTTAACCAATAAACTCGGTACGCCGTCATATCATCTGATGGCAGCGGTTGCCGTGGTGCTGATTTGTATCACTATCCCGCTGGTGATGTTGCAACGTCGCCTGATGCGCACTGCCAACCGTTTCGTCACCGTCAAAGGTAAAGCGTCGCAGGCTCGTGCGTTACCTTTGGGGAAATGGCGCTGGATGGCAGGTGTAGTAGTGGCATTTTGGCTGACGGTGACCATCGGCGTTCCACTGATGGGTGTCGTACTTCGTGCCTTTATCTCCAACTGGGGCGTCGGTGTTTCCATTTGGGATGAGCTTTCGCTCAATACTTTCCGCAGTATCTGGGAACAACCGAATCTGCTACGTGCCATCGTCAACTCAATGGCCATTGGCGTGATTGGTGGCGCACTGGCGGTAGCCTGTTACCTGTTTATTGGCATCGCCATGCACCGCAAACCTGACAACATCACGCGTTTCCTCGATTACAGCGTGCTGGTCCCTCGTGCGGTTCCTGGCTTGTTGGCGGGTCTTGCCTTCTTGTGGGTGTTCCTGTTCCTGCCGATGTGGCTTGATCACGCGCTTAAAACCGGCTGGCTGTCCGGAATGCCGTGGTCGCAATGGCTACGCGATAACCTGGTGGTGTGGTTACGTTCATTGCGCAGCACCATTTTCAGCGTCTGGCTGGCGTATACCGTGGTGTGGATGGCGTATGGTTTGCGCTTGATTTCTTCAACGCTGCTACAAGTTGGGCCAGAGCTGGAAGAAGCCGCTCGTAGTACCGGTGCCACGCGTGGGCAAATCACTCGTCACGTGACCATTCCGTTATCCCGTTACGGTCTGATTGGCTCATGGCTATTGATGTTCCTGATTTTCGAACGCGAATACTCAACGGGGGTTTATTTGCTTTCGCCGGGTACTGAAACCATCGGCTCGATGCTGGTTTCTCTGTGGGCCGCGGGCGCCATTGATATTGTCGCGGCACTTTCGTTTATTAACATCCTGCTAGTGGTGGTAGGTCTGGGTATTGCCCTTCGCTTTGGAGTCAAATTACATGATTGAATTATCGGTCGACAATCTGCATTTAACCTACGGCGACAACCCGGTGCTTAAAGGCGTTTCCATGAATTTGAAACGCGGTGAAGTAGTTTCTTTGCTCGGGCCTTCCGGGAGCGGGAAAACGACCTTGCTGCGTGCGGTTGCTGGGCTTGAAAGGCCCACACAGGGCGCAATTATCATCGGCAAAAATAAAGTGTATGACGGCACCCCACGCAGTGAGATCCCGGCTGAAGAGCGTAATCTCGGGCTGGTGTTTCAGTCTTATGCATTGTGGCCACACAAAACCGTGTTTGAGAACGTGGCCTACCCGCTAAAGATTCGTAAAGTCTCTGCCGCTGAAATCACTCAGCGGGTGCAGGCTGTATTGGATCAGCTTGGTCTTGGGCATCTCGGGAAACGCCATCCGTATCAACTTTCCGGTGGGCAACAACAGCGTGTGGCGATTGGCCGGGCGCTGGTTTACAACCCACCGGTTATTTTGCTTGATGAGCCGCTGTCAAACCTTGATGCCAAGTTGCGTGAAGAAGCCCGGGTATTCCTGCGCGAGTTGATTATCAAACTGGGTTTATCCGCGTTGATGGTGACGCATGATCAGAACGAAGCAATGGCGATTTCTGACCGTATTTTGTTACTCAACAACGGCAAAATAGAACAGCAAGGCACACCGCAGGAAATGTACGGTTCGCCGAAAACGTTGTTTACCGCAGAGTTCATGGGCAGTAATAACCGTTTGCACGGCAAAGTGACTGAAGTACGCGACGGTAAAGCACGCATTGAAGGAAGTCGTTGGGTGTTGTGGGGGCAGGCAGGGGAAGGAGTGCAAATCGGGCAAGAAGCGACAGCGGTGATTCGCGTGGAACGAGTGGAGCTTGTGAACGGGCCGGGAGAAAACCAGCTTGAACTGCCGCTGTTAACCAGTATGTATCTCGGTGACCGTTGGGAATATCTGTTCCGTACATCAGGCGATGATTTTGTCATCCGCGCCTACGGCAGTGAGGTTAGAGAGCCACAACATTGCCATCTGGCATTACCTGAGAAGCATGTCTGGATTTTCCCTAAATCCTAAAACACAGAGGCAACCGTAATAAGCGGTTGCCTCTGTGATGGGCGCTACATACGCTGGTATGCAGAAAATAGATAGCCGTGGATACCGTTGAGCACAGAATCAGCACAGACTCTCGAAATCATCGGCTGAATTCCTCTTCGGATAGTCGAATAAGACCCTCGCGGGCTTCAGGGAGGCGATGGCTGACCATGACGCCGCATCGAAGGTGAATTGAATGACCGCGCAGGTCGGCATCCTGGTTAGCTTGTGGGACAATCGATGGGCAAGTTCCAAGAACTCAGGGTTGTGGCCAAAGAGCATCACGCAATTAAAGTCGTCACTGAGTCCACTTACCACCGCTAGCAGAGTCTCGGTATTGCTGGCGTACAAGCGTTCATCAACGACGATGTCTCTGTAGTAATGGAGTATATCGGCGATGATATGCGCCGTCGACAACGCCCGGCATGCGGGGCTAGACAGGATCAAGTCAGGTTTCACCTTATCCCTTGCCAGTCGCCTTCCCATCATCGGGGCGTCACGCTGACCGCGTCTGGCCAACGGCCGCTCATTGTCGGGCAGGGCAATCTCATTCCAACTCGACTTCGCATGACGAATGAGGAACAACGTTCTTTTCATTAGCTCTCCCGCGATAGCCGCCCTTGCTGGCGTCGACTATTCTTCTTTGCTATAGGTAGCAGGAAATAGATAGCCGTGGATACCGTTGAGCATTAAGCCATTCCGCATGTTAATAGCTTTGTTGACGAAGTTTACTGATAACAGGTAGTTGACCGTTAATTCTGTTAGTCACTTCGGACCGGCATAATGGTTTAAATCTCTGATGGAGGAGAACGCCGGCACCGAAAGTACCTGATTATGATTCTGGATGTTTAGAGAATTCACTATCGTTACTTCGGCGCAGCAGGAATAAGCCCGTAACTGGACATGACGGATAGCAAGGCCGCTTTGTCTGGTAGCCCTCCTGCGTTGACCACGGCTGCAACATCTCTGAAGTATTGGGCGCCAATGTCCGGTGACTGAACGATCAGGGCGTGAACCGTCTCAGTAAATGGGTTCGAGAATGCGTGAACAACACCCTTTGGTGTGCTCATGCTTTGGCCAGGTGATAGATCGCGTGTCTCAATCCCAACCGTGTAGCGAAGTGTTCCCTCCAGAACGTACACGCACTCTTCATTGTTAGAATGACTGTGTGGTGGAGGAACATTAGAGCCTGCGGGGACGGTCAGTTCAAACATACCCAGACTCGCGGTATCAGCTCCATCAAGGATGTAGTTGATACTCAGTTGGCCAACTTTGATTTCAGCAGCCATGGGACTCCTTTTTAAACTAAGTTGTAAGATGGTCATGGGTAGCAGCTGACGTTTTAATTACCGATGCAGCGGCACGAAGTTAATTGTCTTGTTAAATGCTAATGGCTGTTCCGAGTATAGCCGACATATTCTCCATCTGAGTCCGTTCTGGCTCATCCGCAAGCGTACGACGAAGCTTGCCACTACCCGCATCTTTAGGAAGATATTTCCCCGGCTATGCACCGCATCAAAGGGACAGGAAAATGGCGATTGATGACAAGCAATTACTCTTAGCTGGAAGTGCTATCACGAGTTTATTGTGGATCAGCCATTCAGGTCCCCAATATGATACTGGTAGTTATCCCCCCAACGGGCAAACTCGTCTTTTACCCGAGCAACATCTTTAATATTGGCTGAATCACCGAGAGATTGTTGTATCTGATCTTTCAAATATTCCGGTTTTCACAACCCAAAGGGGGAGACTGCAAACTCCAGCAGGTTAATGAGAGTGATCGCCTGAGCGATCACCCCTAATACGATGGCAGTTGCACAGATATTTACAGGCTCACTACTATTTATATAGTCTGCATTAACGCTTTCATATATCCCATCGCATAGGCCATTCCAGAATGCCAGGGCGCGGAACAACTCATCTGTGGGGAATGGTCAGGGATCAACACTCCGTCAAAGTGATGTTCTTTGAGTATCCGTAGCACCTCCGGCATATCAATATCGCCTTCATCGATAAACGTTTCATGGTAATTAGGCACCTTACCTTTTACATTGCGGAAGTGGATGTAGGCAATTGCTTTCTGACGCGCATACTGTTCTACCGCCTGGTAGACATTACCCTCCGACATCTCTGCAATAGTCCCCAAACAGAACTCAAGGGCATTCGAATTACTGGGTTTCAAATCTAACAATTTTTGATAGAGATGCGGCTGATTCACCAATCGGGGCTGCCCGCGAACAAATTCAAGTGGTGGATCATCGGGATGTGCTGCCAGTCTTACACCTGCTTCCTCCGCGACGGGGACAAGCTGCTCAAGGAACCACTCTAGACGCTGCCAGAGTTGTTCTGTCGTTGTCGCTTCTCTCAGCCCGGTAGCATGTTTGTTCACTTCCATATTCCAAGCCATGCTGGCTGGTAACGGACTTTCCGTTTGATCGTTTAATCCATTTAACCCAACGGTTTGCGCCCCACCACGCGCCTTATTTTCCTGTATACGGCCAGCCACACCAGCAAGGCTGAAGTTATAGCCAAAAACGTGAATACCAGCCGCACCGACATTACGAATAATCTGTTTAACCGTCTCTATCTGCTGCGTTTTTTTAGGTCCATCAAAGAGAATGTCATCCCAGTGGCATGGATTAAAATTCTCAATAGCAAAGAAAGTCAGACCAAATTTTTCCATTCTGGCGCGGATATCTAGCAACTCTTCCGTTGTCCAGACCTCCATCTGCCCCGTACCCCAGCCATTGGTATCTCCTACTGGCTGATCAGAACGGGAAAAACGATCGTTTTGGTTGAAGTAGTCCACCATGTGCACCACGATATGTGTCGCACCACACTGACGGGCAAAAGCAAAATGCTCGTCATCCAGCATGTGTCTGTACAATCCAAAGCCAAGTTTCATAATGTTTTCTCCAGATGAACAATGAATCGTTACTCTTGTCCGAGTACGGACATATTTCTTTTGTCCTGCAGCTGTATGGGTTTAACAAAGAGTGCCACGCTGATAGCGCCAAGTACGGCAATGCCTCCGGCAATATAGAATGCCGCGTTATAAGCCCCGGTCCATTCAATGATGTAACCCGTTACGATAGGGCCTAATATGCCAGCCACATTAGCGGTCGCATGAACCATGCCACCAATTGCGCCCATATTCTGTCGGGCGACGGTATCCTGCAGGATGGCCCAGTAAGTGGTGGCAGACAGGTAAAGAAAGAAAATCCCACATGCCATTAGAGTCACGGCACTCACAGCAGTAGTTACATAGCCGACACAAATAACAAAAATTGCGGAAGCACCGAGGCAGGTGACTAACACTATTTTTCGTGACAACAGTGGGTTACCCGTTTTACGGAGCACGTAATCGCACAGAAATCCGCCTAATGCCATCCCGATGGCACCAAGAATCCACGGAATGACGCTCACAATACTCATATCCTTAAGGCTGAGATGTTGTGATGTTGACAAGTAACTCGGAAACCATGAAAGAAAGAAAAACAGAATATAATTCAGACCAAAGAAAGCGAACGCAGTGGCCAGGATAGTTGGTTGCTTTATGTAAAAAGATAAGGGTAACGATGACTTGCTAATCTCTTTTTCATTTTCCTGTTGCCCTTTCTGAATAAGTTCCAGCTCTGCCCGGGAAATCGATGGATGCTGTTCTGGTTTGTTTCTGGCGATTTTCATCCAACCGATTAGCCATACCAGTCCCAACAGCGCTATGACAACAAAGGCCATCCGCCAGCCAATGATCAGTACCAATGATCCCATAATAGGACCGGCAATAGCTCCTCCCAGGGGATTCCCAGCAGTCGCGACACCTATGGCACTGGCCACTTCACGCCGTGGGAACCAGTTATTAACCATTTTATTTAGCGTAGAGGCAAATGGCCCCTCGCCAGCACCAAACAGCACGCGGATAATCAGCATTGACATAAATCCTGTCGCAGCACCTATCATCCCGCAAAACAATGACCAGAAGGCCATACTCACAGCAAACACCGTTTTGGGACCAAACCGATCGGACGCATAACCACCAATAAAGTTGAATAGCGCATAACCAATTGAAAAACTGCTAAAAATAATCCCTAACTCACTCGGTGTAAGCTTAATGTCGCTGGCGAACATTGGCGCTGCAATAGCGAATGCAGAACGATCCATGTAGTTGATTGCGCCGCCCAAAGAGAGGAAGAAAACAATATTCCAACGTTTACTTTTGAACATACTCATGCCCTCGCATCATGAAAACGAAGTCGATCACATCACGCCGAAGCGGTTCCAGGCTTCAACCGCTCCCATACCCTGAGAAATAGCATCACGAACTTTGTTTTCCATTATCTTCTTCTCCAGTGCCAGACCAATTACCTCCTGTTCGGCATGTGCCGGGATTACCAGCACCCCTTCTTCATCAGCGACAATCAAATCGCCCGGGGTGATCAACACACCATCCACGTTTACGGGTACACGATAGTCGAGGACTTTCCCACGCACTTTTTGATCCTGGGAATAACATCCACGGGAATAAACCGGGAAGTCCAGCTCAAGGATCTCGGGCTTATCTCGTGAATAACCATTGAGAATTGCACCAGCGGCTTTCAGATGCATGGCCCGGGTGGACATTAGTCCTCCCCATAAGGCGTAGGTAGGAGAAGATCCGCTGGCAATGTACACCTCATTTTCCTGCAGGCTGTCCAGTGCTTCAAACATCACGCCAAATGCTTTATCACCAAGAGGACCATGGGTTTTTATTCCAGGAAAAGTCACATAGTCCGCTTCAAGTACTGGCATCGCCCGTCCAGCAATGCGCATATGCATTGCCAGGGGTTGTAGCTGGGGATTAAGAAATTGATTCTGTAATCCTATCCCGTCAAGAACATCGCCAAGCAGGGCGGTACATAGATTTTTTTTAATGTTTTCAAATAACGTCTTATCTTCGAAGACCATAATAGATTCCTGTTTATCAGATTTATTATTAATGTCCTACTATCTACCTGTAGGACAGGTTAGATGAAAAGGAATAACCAGGAAAGCCACAAGAGCTGGCTGTGTGATCGATATATCAAATTTTGCGGTGATAAAGCCGTTGGTAAAAGCGGGAACAGGTCGATAACATATGAGCCACTGACCCGGAATATCCGGATCCCCGTTGGGCTGAGCTGGATGGCCTATTAACGAAGAAAGAGAGTCTGAATGAGCATGATAAAACCTGTTATTGAGAAAAATACACTCTCCGATCAGGTCAGAAACTACATCCTCAATCTTATTGCAACGCAAAAGCTGGAGCCTGGTTCAAAGGTTCCCAGCGAGAAGCAACTGATTGAGACGCTGGGGGTTAGTCGCGGTGTGGTACGCGAAGCATTTCAGGCTCTGTCGATACTGGGAATTCTGGATATTAGCAGCGGCAAGCACCCTCGTGTACAGACCGTCAACTCCACTGCGCTGGAAACGATTTTCAACTATTCAATGGTTACCCAGCAAATCTCAGCGAGTCAGATACTCGCTTTACGTAGTGCATTAGAGGCTCACAGCGCAATGCTGGCGGCACAGCATGGAACGGAGGACGACTTCTCCCGGTTACGCGTGGAAATGGAGAAAATACGTGAAGTCTTTGGCGATCATCAGCAGTTCATTATTCATGACACACGTTTTCACCTGATTTTAGCCGAGGCATCCGGGAATCCACTCTACGTATTGTTACTGCAGGCTCTTCGCGCACCATTGGAAAAATCCATAGCTGCAGGTTTACACGCCCACGATATCAGTGATCGACGGCAGCAGATCATCAACGCTCACCAGGCCATTGTAGATAAAGTTTGTCAGCGTGATGCCACAGGTGCCCGAGAAGCGATGATGGCACATTTCTCATCAGCAATTAATGCCCTGATCACAGGCATGTAATATTTCAATTTAGCAACGCAACCTACAGCAGTAGGCCGTTGGTTATTCTTAATGCAATGGTAAAAACGAACAAGCCGTCGGACTAGGCCATTGCGATGGTTGATGATCGGCAGCGCGAACCTCGGGGACTTGTCCGAATAGCAGTCCCACCCTCTCTGCTCAATATCGATTTGGATGACGCCATACTGAAATACATGGAGGCTGCCCCCTAAGGTTCAGCTTCATGTCGAGGTGTCCAACCGGGAGGTTGATATACGACATGAGGGTATGGACTTCGCTCTGCGGGCCAGGGCTAAGTTGAACTATCCCCTGGATTTTGTCCCGGTCATTCTGAAACGAAGAGGAAGATATAGTGCAGGGACGGCTTTTACACCTTCAACTGGATTTGTCGCTACCAGACAGCAGCAACCATGCCGTCCATCTGGGTACGCACGGCATGCGTCCTGAGGTACGGCACCTGCTGGACTGGCTTAAGCAAGCGACCCACAATCTGCAATGAAGAGGGCAAGTATCCAATGTGTGGACCGATGTTTTTCTTTACAGATACTGAAAGCCTACAAAAGGGACGAATCCCGTGTGGTTGAACAATAGTCTTCCATAAGAAATTATGGGTGTTGTATACGATGATCAACACATTGAATACATGACACCTGTCCTGTTAATTCTGGCCTTCGTCACCACAGTTGATATTTACTGCGATAAAAACGGTATCTAGGATGCCAGATACTTTTGAGATATCAAAGTCAGGCAAAATTGGTCTGAACAGTAAGGAAAGCTACATAGTGACAAGACGGCGTGTCAGTTACTTACGTATTCTTGGCGCTGAGCCACAATGGGCCTTAATGACGGCAACTGCGGATGAAGATTATGGGCGAACCAAGGTGTGTACTGAGCAATTACGCTTGGTTGAGCCCGCACTACTTCTTGGTACTGAGCTTGGGACATCTCCTTTGGTAGAGAAAGATTGGGGTGGGCGTGAATATGTGCAGATTTGTTCTATTAATCAAACTCCTGAGCAAAGTGATCAAGAGTTAACGAGCGAACTTAATACTGTTTTAGGCCGTTTTTTTGAAATCTATAATTCTTGTACGAAATTAGGCTCTCGGGCCAATGTTGAAATGATTGATCTACATGATGTTCTTGCAACAGATGATTTAGGCAGCGACGTTTATTTTAGTGATGGCGTATGGTTAAGTAACGATGGCAAACTCCACAATCGTGGCAGATAGCTATTGCCAGTGTGACTTAATTCATACTTTATCGAACTGGTTAAAAGCTTGAAATAACAATTACGTTTGTCAAGGTGCCATCCCTTTCTAACTCCAGTACCGGGCACGCTCAGCCCTGTATGCTGACAAACTGTCCTTTTGCTATACACGCCATATCGCTGTCATATACCCATGCCTGCAGAGGATTATTTTCTTTTGCCGCATTGTAGTCGACACAGACCACTGCGTTGCTCAGTAATTCCGGTTCGCCGGATAAGGTATAGTGCCCCACCACAACGGGAACCTCAGACAGGATTGGATAAGGCTGTTCAAGCGGTAGATCCGGTATTCTGTCAACCATGTCCAGTTGAACCTGTGCTAATTGACGGTATGTTCTCGCATTATTTAACCACCATCGAACACGAATATTGCGCCGCTCAATGCCAGTTTTATCCTGGAAGCTGTAACCCTCCGGCAACCTCATTTCAGGCCCTTTGAGTATAGTTTCCATCAGCTGATACAATTCATGCTGTTTATCAAAGGCATGCACCCAGCCTTCTGGTATCAGTCTGTTATGCTCATCAAGCCAGGGGCGCAGACGCGTAATAGCGTTATCGTCCCAGCATGCATGCGCAGCCCGGATATCACCATAATCAACAAATACGGGTAATGATTTAAACCATTCAATCCATGCAGCATGCTGTGGGCTGTCTTCAATTACATCATCAAGAAAAGCCTGATGCTGACGATGGTTATTCTCATTGTGTGGACGCAGTGGCTCACCACTTACCGGGTGCCGCATTGCCCAGCCAATGGCATTAAATTCATGATTGCCCATAAGACATATAGCCCGTCCTGCATCTACATATTCCCTGACTCGCTCCAGTACAGCCAGATGAGCAATCTGAGTACCAGGCTGGTTATCAATAAGATCGCCAAGGAAGATCAGGATATTGTTATCCATGTTCT